>CAZEKN010000013.1:0-18505 GCA_964512755.1 uncultured Desulfatibacillum sp.
GTTTCCAGGCCGCGCGAGATGCTGAACCAAAACCCGGTGATGAACAGCAGCGACACCAGGGCAGCGGTGGTGACCTCCACCCGCTCCTTCTTCGCGGGCAGGCTCTGTTCATCGGCAATCCCGAAATGCTCCTCGATTGTTTCAGCCAGCTGGCGCGGGCTGCCGATGGCCTGCAACCGCATCCCCTTGGCCACGCTCACCTCGCCCCGTTGCTCGGAGACCACGATTACCAGGGAATCGGTGGCTTCCGCGAGGCCGAGCGCGGCCCGGTGCCGTGTGCCCAGGTAAGACGGCAGGTCCTCCCGCCGCGACAGGGGCAGGATGACTCCCGCCCGCGCGACGCGGTTGCCTTCGATGAGCGCCGCTCCGTCGTGGACGGGGTTGTCCGGATAGAAAATGCTCAGGATCATTTCTCGGGAGATATCCCCGTTCCAGGCGATGCCGCTCTGGATCAGCTCCTGGATGTCCTCGTCCCCGGGCAGGACGATCAGGGCGCCGTGTCGGCGCCGGGCCAGCTCGAAAGCGCTCTCAGCAATAATGTCGATGGGAGCGATGCGGGTCTTGGAGGTAAACCCCCATAGAATGGTCCTGAAATTTCTGGCCTGGAGCACGCTGCGGATTTCATTCCGGAAGACCACGACGATGATGAGAGCCGCCACCGCCACGATGCCCTGCACCACCCAGCTCGTGACGATCAGGCCCATGTAAGAGGCCATCTGCTGGAAAAACCACAGCATGGTCAGGCCGATCAAAACGCGGAAAACATAGGTGCCGCGGAACAGGACGTAAAAACGAAACAGAATGTAGCTGTTCAAGCCGATATCAACCACGTCTTGCCAACGGAAACCCGATAAGAATTGAAGCACTTTTTCCATTAAAAACTAATCCGTCACGCTGAAGCGCAGATTTTTTAAAAGACGGCCGCCGGCATCAATGATTTCCACCCGCCAGGGGCCTTTATCAGACTCCCGCAGCTGAATGCTGCTGAACGTGCTCCAGCGCGGATGCTTGACGGAAAGCCGAATCCGAGCGCTGGGCTTGTCTCGAAAAAACCAGTGGTGATAGACGACGGTGTCCTCCGTGACCTGGTCAAACAGGGTAAAACAATATATTTTGCCGACGGAGATGGAAAAGGCGATAGCCGGGTTGGAAGGAATCCCTTCCTTCACGTCCTCGCAGACCAGCGCCTGCACCAGGACCAACTTGGAGGCGCCGGAGTTTGCTCCGGCCCGAGGCGGGGCCTGGGCCTGGGCCGCCCAGGCCCAACTGAACGGCAACAACCATACTGCCAAAGCCAAGCAGCATTTACGAACCAATGGATTCCTCCTGCCCTCCAGCTGCCTCCGGGCGCCGTTTTAAACCGCATATCTTGCACTTTCAGCTTAGCGTCCTTTTTTGATTTTGCAAGAGAAAACCCCCCTATTAGCGCTTTTTCCATTAGATTTTTAAGCTAATCTAATCTAGACTGAATTATTGTCTGCTGTTCTAGCTATGTCCGCGGAGGGTTTTCAACCTTCAGGTTCAACCGATCGGAGATCATGATGCAGCATTCCGATGCACTCATCCAGGAGCCGGTGCCCGGCAGCAGGGGGGTTTACTTCTGCGGGGACAGCATCCGCTTCATCCTAACTGTAAGAGGCGGGCTGAGGGGTTCGGCATGGACCCGTACCAATATCGGCCATGCCGGCACCGCCCGTAACGAGATCATCCGCAGCGTGCATTTCCATGAAACCCCACTGGGCCGGGACTGGTTCGACACGCCCATGCGTCAGGTCGCCGAAGACCGCTTTGAGGTCAGGCTGGCATTGTGTGAAGTCGGCCATTTTGAAGCCAAGTGCTTCTTCCTGAGACAGGGCGAATCATCCCCTCTCTGGCCGCCCGGCGCCAACACGGCGTTGAACGTGGAGCCGGCCGAGTCCTGCTGCGCCAACATCATCTACAACGCTTTCGTGCGCCAGTTCGGGCCGAACAAGGCCGGGATCAAGCCGCTGCCGCCGCCCGGCGAGGCATGCCTGCAGGTCCTCGACACGGCGCGTTATACCGTGATTCCACCCTCAGGGACCTTTCGCGACCTCGCCGGCGAGCTGGACTTCATCGTCGGCAAGCTCGGCTGCCGCATCCTCATGCTGCTTCCGATCCATCCCACTCCCACTACCTATGGCCGGATGGGACGCTTCGGCAGCCCTTATGCGGCCCTCAGTTTCCGCGGAGTCGACCCGGCTCTGGCCGTCTTCGATCCCAAGGCCACCCCGATGGAGCAGTTCATAGAGCTGGTGGACGCCGTGCACCGGCGCAACGCTCGAATTTTTCTCGACATCGCCATCAATCACACCGGCTGGGCCGCCAACCTTCACATGAACCACCCGGAGTGGCTCGCCCGCACGCCCGAGGGCCGTATCGAGGTGCCGGGGGCCTGGGGAGTTCAGTGGGAGGATCTCACCAAGCTCGACTACCGCCACGAAGAGCTCTGGCAGTTCATGGCGGAGGTTTTCCTCACCTGGTGCCGCCGCGGGGTGGACGGCTTTCGCTGCGACGCGGGCTACATGGTTCCGCATGCGGCCTGGAAATACATAGTCGCCCGGGTGCGGGAGCAGTTTCCGGATACGACCTTTCTGCTGGAGGGGTTGGGCGGCAAAATCTCGGTCACCCGACAGCTGCTCGACACCGCCAATCTGAACTGGGCCTATTCGGAGCTGTTTCAAAACTACGATCGCGGCCAAATCGAACACTACCTGCCGGAAGCGATCGACATCGCCGAAAGCGACGGCATCACGGTGCATTTCGCCGAAACCCACGACAACCTCCGGCTGGCTTCCAAATCCGCGGCCTATGCCCGGATGCGCACGGCCTTGTGCGCGCTCGCCTCGCATTCGGGTGCTTTCGGATTTGCCAACGGTGTCGAATGGCTGGCTGCCGACAAAATCAATGTGCACGACGCCCGGCCGCTGAACTGGGGTGCTGCGACCAACCAGGTTGCGGAGATCAGCCGGCTGACGCAGCTGCTTAAATGCCACCCCGCCTTCCATGACCGCGCTGAGGTGAGGCTCATCGAACAGGATGGCGGCAACCAGATCGTGATCCGGCGCTACCACTCGCCCTCGGGTAAACGCCTGATCATTCCCATCAACCTCGATTCCGAACAACCAACGACGTCCGCCTGGAACCCGGAAGCGGCCGGCTTCCGACAGGACCGGCTCACCGACCTGCTCACCGGAAAGACGGCTGAAGTGGTCGAGCGCAACGGCCTTTGCACCTGCCCCCTGGAGCCCGGCCAAGTCATGTGCCTGAGCCCGGATCCGCACGACCTGGATCTGTTGGCCGCGTTGCCTTCCGACCCCTTTAGCGTACCGGTGCGGATTGAGCGTCAGCGGCTGCAGGCGAAAGCGCTCCAGATCATAGCCTTTTACCGCGGCTCGCAGGATCTCGATCAGATCGATGTGCCACGCGCTGCTGAGCAGCTGCGTGACAACGCCGCCGAGTTCTGCACCGAACTCAATCCGTACAGCCCGGAAAGCAGAGTCGTCCGGTGGCGGTGGCCGAGCGACCTGCGCAGGGCAGTCATGATTCCCCCCGGCCATTTCTTAATGGTCTTATCCAAACACGGGTTCCGGGCGCGGCTGGCGGAAAAGGACCGAACGTTAGCGGTCGAAAACAGCCTGCCCGGCAGCGACGGCAACCAGTTTTGCCTGTTCCTCCCGCGTCGATCACCAAAGCATCTTCGTCCGCTGTCGCTGCAACTGGCGGTGCACACGCCAACCGGCACCCAACATGCGCAGGCGCACTTGCTCCAGCTGCCGCGCGCCGAGGATGCCTACGTGCGGCGGATTTTCGGCCGCTCCGAATTCCTGAAGGAACCGATGCGGTTTTTGTCCACAAACGGCCGCGGCGCCATGCTCCGTGCGCCGGTGGCCTGGAACGGGCTGGCCAGCCGCTACGATGCCCTGCTAGCAGCCAACTTCAATCCGGACGTTCCGGAGGACCGTTGGGTTATGTTCACGCGCTGCCGGGCCTGGATGGTTTACCAGGGCTTTTCGCAGGACATCAACCTCGACTGTCTGCAGGCCTTTGCCCTGGGCGAGGGCGGCTCCGGCAACTGGCGCTACAAAATCCCCAGCGGCCAGGGACAGCATCTACAGCTGACGGTGGAGATTCAAATGATCCCCGGCCAAAACGCGCTGCGGATGGCCTTTACCCGCCACCGCGCCGGCGACGACCCCGCCCGCCTGGCGGATGCAACCCCGGCACGGCTGATCCTGAGGCCGGACATCGAAAGCCGAAGCTTCCATGACACCACCAAGGCATTTAGCGGACCCGAACATCAATTCCGCGGCGCGGTCCAACCAGCACCTCGTGGGTTCGTCTTCTGCCCCGATGCACAGCATGGCCTGAGCGTGGTGGCCAGTAGCGGACGGTTCGTACCGGATGCGGAGTGGTGTTACATGGTTCATCACATCCAGGACGCCGAACGCGGACAGGATCCGCACGGCGACCTGTTCAGCCCGGGCTATTTTGAAATCAACTTGAACGGCGGTGAAACCGTCAGCCTGAACGGCCGGGCGGCGCCGGGAATCGTTCCGCCGCCGGCAACCGACACGCTATCCGGAAGCGCACTGGCCGAAAGACAAACGCCGCCCGTCAGCAAACCGATCGAGATTATGTTGAGCGCACTCGACGGCTACGTGGTCGCCCGCGGAGACCTCAAGACCGTCATCGCCGGCTACCCATGGTTTCTCGATTGGGGCCGGGACTCGCTGATCTTCGTACGCGGGCTCATTGCGGCAGGGCGGTTCGAAGCGACCCGGGACGTGTTGAAGCTCTTCGGACAGTATGAAGACCGCGGCACCCTGCCCAACATGATCCGTGGCAGGGACGCCGGCAACCGCGACACCTCGGATGCGCCCTTATGGTTTGTCGTGGCCTGCGCCGAACTCGCTGCGGCGGAGGGGCATGACGGCTTTCTGAAAAGCGACTGTGGCGGACGCAGGGTCCGGCAGGTGCTCGGCTCGATCGTCCGATCCTACCTGGCCGGTACGCCGAACGGCGTGCGAATGGACCCCGAGTCAGGGCTGATCTTCAGCCCGTCGCACTTCACCTGGATGGACACCAATTTTCCGGCCGGCAGTCCGCGGCAGGGCTATCCGATCGAAATTCAGGTGTTCTGGCACGCCGCCCTGGTCTTTCTGTCCCGGATCGAAAAAAAGGAGTGCCGTCAGTGGCAGGTACTGGCCGGACAGGTGCGGGAATCGCTCCTGCGTTTTTTCTGGCGGCCGGAGGCAGGCTGCCTGGCCGACTGCCTGCATGCCGACCCCGGTCAGCCGGCGAGTTCAGCCCGACCGGACGATGCCGTGCGGCCCAACCAGCTGCTGGCTATCACGCTCGGAGCGATCGAGCCTGTTGATCACATGCGCCGTATTCTTGCGGCCTGCGAAGAGTTGCTGGTTCCCGGAGCCATCCGCAGCCTGGCCGACCGGCCCGTCAAGCATCCGATAACCATCCGACACAACGGCTCGGCCCTCAACGACCCGTACCATCCCTACTGGGGGGCCTATTGCGGTGACGAAGACACTCGCCGCAAACCGGCGTATCACAACGGCACGGCCTGGACCTGGCCATTCCCGGCATACTGCGAGGCCTGGGCGCTCGCTTATGGAGAGGCCGGGCGGCAAACCGCCCTAGCCTGGCTCACCAGCAGCATCGGCCTGCTGGAATCCGGCTGCCTGGGCCATCTTCCGGAAGTCCTGGACGGCGACTACCCCCATACCGCCCGCGGCTGCGACGCCCAGGCCTGGGGCGCCAGCGAATGGGTGCGGGTGTGGCTTAAATTGTCTTGATAGGCGGAGTGCTCAGAACGTATTGATTTTTTTAGGACGGGCTTATATCCTGACCTTGTTGAGCTGAATTTGAAATTCATTATCGAATATCGAGGATTGTTATCACCCATCTTAACCTTAGAGGATCCGGATCTACGTTTATGCGAAGCTTCAAATCTTACCAGGTCCAGCCGAACATTCCAGAAAACTTAGCTTTTCTTGAGACCCTGTCCCGCAACATGTGGTGGTGCTGGACCCGTGACGCCGTCGAGCTTTTCCGACGCATCGACCCCCGCCTGTGGGCCGAGTGCGGCCGCAACCCCATCCCCTTTCTGACCCGGGTACCTCAGGGTCGTCTGGAGAAGCTTTCCAGGGACACCAGTTATGTCGGCCACCTCGAACGCGTCCGGAGCCTGTTTGAAAAACGAGTTCATAGCCCCGACATAACATTCGACATGCCGTTTGCACCCGGCGAATATATTGCCTATTTCTCCATGGAATTCGGCCTGCACGAGAGCCTGCCGTTGTTCGCCGGCGGTCTCGGCATTCTGGCCGGGGACCACTTGAAGGCCGCCTCCAACACGGGCCTGCCGCTGGTAGGGGTCGGGCTCATGCACCGGCAAGGGTATTTCCGCCAATTCCTCAACCATGAGGGGTGGCAGCAGGAAACCTATCCGGAGACCGATTTCTTCAGCCTGCCGATCCAGCGCATGCGGGACGAGGCCGGCAACGAAATCCGGGTAACCATCCGCGGTGCGGACGGACCCATCCACGCCATTGTCTGGCGGATTCTCATCGGTCGCGTGCCCCTTTTCCTGCTCGACACCAACATTCTGGAAAACCCGCCGGAGCACCGAGAGGTCACAGCGCGGCTTTACGCGGCCGAATCCAAGATCCGGCTGGCCCAGGAGGTGCTACTTGGAATCGGCGGCATGCGCGCCCTGCAGGCGATGGGGATCAAGCCCAAAGTCGTTCACATGAACGAGGGACACTGTGCCTTTGCGGGCCTGGAACGCCTGGCACAGATCGTGGAGGAGAAAAAAATCAGCCTGGACGTTGCCCTGGAAATTATCCCGCGCACCACCGTTTTTACGACGCATACTCCGGTCGCGGCCGGCCACGATGAGTTCCCCGCGGACATGGTCAAACCCTACCTCAAACCCCTCGCCGACCGGCTGGGAACGACCGACCAGAAGCTGCTGTCGTGGGGCCAGGCCCGAGGAACCGCCGACAACGGGCCGCTTTCCATGTTCATTCTGGGCGTCCAACTCGCTGCCAATTGCAACGGCGTCAGCCAGCTGCACGGCAGTGTCGCCCGGCGCATGTGGGCGCACCTCTGGCCGGGCCGGCCAGTGGAGGAAATACCCATTACACACATCACCAACGGCGTGCACATCGCCACGTTCATGTCTCATGAATTCGGAAACCTCTTCGACCGCTACCTCGGGTCGGATTGGTTTCTGGGGTCCCAGCGCCCGGACAACATCAAGCGCATCGACGAGATATACAATGAAGAGCTCTGGCGGGCTCACGAGCTGAACCGCTCGCGCCTGGTGCGCACCTGCCGGGAACGGCTGGTCAAGCAATATCAGCGCCGCAATGCTCCCCGCAAGGTTCTCGAAGCGGTGGAAAAAGCCCTCGACCCGGACATCCTGACCATCTCTTTCGCACGCCGCTTCGCTACCTACAAGCGCGCTTTCCTGCTGATCCAGGACCCCCAGCGCCTGGAGGCCATCATCAACAACGCCAGCGGCCCGGTTCAGTTCATTTTTGCCGGCAAGGCCCATCCGCGCGACAATGAAGGCAAGGACTTGATCAAGCAGCTGTTCCAGTTCGCCAACCGTACTGCCGTCCGCGAGCGCTTTGTGTTCCTGGAAGATTACGACATGCATCTGGCGCGCCACCTGCTTCAGGGATCGGACGTCTGGCTGAACACCCCCCGCCGGCCGTTTGAAGCCTGCGGCACTTCCGGTATGAAGGCGGCCATCAACGGAACTCTCAACTTCAGCATCCTCGACGGCTGGTGGTGCGAGGGCTATCGCGAATCGACCGGATGGAGCATCGGCCACGGCGAGGAGTACGAAGACCACGCCTATCAGGACGCGGTTGAAAGCCAAGCGCTTTACAACATTCTCGAGAACGAAGTCGTGCCTTGTTTTTATGACCGCAAGAACGGCGATATCCCCAAACGCTGGCTGGAAAAAATGAAGGCTTCAATGAAAATGGCCATGGAAGGGTTCTGCAGCCTGCGCATGGTCAGGGATTATGCCGAAACCATGTATGCGCCTGCCGCGCGCTGGTTTGAACAGCTCGGTGCGAACGGAGCGGAGGCGGCCAAACGGCTCGCCGCCCAATCGGCACGGGTACGGTCCTTATGGGAGGAGGTTCAGGTCGGCGCCCCGGTGCGGAAAACCCGCGGCGCGCAGCGAGTGGGGGACACCTTCCACGTGGCAACCGAAGTTGAGTTAGGTGCGCTACGGCCGGAGGAAGTCGACATCGAGCTATACGTCGGCCTCTACAAAAGCTTCACGGAGCTGGCGGAAAGCCGGGTGGCTCCCATGGAGGTGGTGGAGGATCTCGGCCAGGGCCGGTATGTTTTTGGCGCAACCCTGGCCTGCGATGCCGCCGGCCGCTTTGGTTTTTCAGTCCGAGCGACGCCGAAGGGCGACACGTGGTTGAAATTTGCACCCGGTCTGCTCACCTGGGCCTCGGAGTAGACCGCTAATTGAAAGGGAAAAACACCATGGACACCCCTCGTCACAACCCCCGGGTACTGGTGGTGACCCCCGAAGTGACCTATCTGCCGGACCGCATGGGCAGCCTGGCCTCCTTCTTCACCGCCAAGGCGGGGGGACTGGCCGACGTTTCGGCCGCGCTGGTGAGTGCCCTATTGGATCAGGGCGCCGACGTGCATGTGGCGCTTCCGGACTACCGCTCGATCTTCAGCGATCGGTTGGTACCGTTTCTCAAAGAGGAAATCAACAGCATCCAGCGCAAGATGCCCGACGACCGCGTCCACCTCGCCGAGGACCGGGCCTTTTTTTACATCAACCGGGTGTATTCTAAATTCGGCGACGAAAACATCAAACTGGCGTTGGCCTTTCAGCGGGAAGTCATCAACAACATCATCCCGCGTGTGCATCCAGACCTGATCCATTGCAACGACTGGATGACCGGGTTGATCCCGCCCGTCGCCCGTCGCCTGCGCATCCCGTGCCTTTTCACCATTCACAACATCCACACGGTGAAATCCACGATGGCGTTCATCGAGGACCGCGGGATCGATGCGGCCAGCTTCTGGCAGCATCTCTATTTCATCAACTACTCCCCATCCTATGAAACAGCCCGAGACACCAATCCGGTGGACTTCCTGACGAGCGGGATCTTCGCCGCCCATTTCGTGAACACGGTGAGCCCCACCTTCCTGCTGGAGATCGTGGACGGCGAGCACCATTTCGTCGAAGCGCCCATCCGGCGCGAGCTGGCTAACAAATATTACGCCGGCTGTGCATTCGGAATCTTGAATGCGCCCGACCCCGCATTCAACCCTCAGACCGATACGGATCTCAAACAGAACTACGGGCCGAACAACCACGCCAAGGCCAAGCGCGAAAACAAGCGTTTTCTGCAGCGCAACCTGGGATTGATCGAAGATGTGAACGCCCCGGTGTTCTTCTGGCCGTCGCGGCTGGACCCTATCCAAAAAGGCTGTCAGCTATTAGCGGACATCTTCTATCGGATGATCTCCGCCTGGTGGGATGAGAATCTGCAAGTCGTTTTTGTGGCCAACGGCGACTATCAGCGCGTTTTTCAGGACATCGTCAACCAGCACGGCTTTCACAAACGCGTCGCCATCTGTGATTTCAGCGAGCAAATGGAACATCTGGCATACGCCGCATCGGATTTCATTCTGATGCCGTCGCGTTTCGAACCCTGCGGTCTGCCCCAGATGATCGCCCCGCTCTATGGTTCGCTGCCCGTGGCCCACGACACGGGCGGCATCCACGACACCGTCCGGCACTTGGACGTGTCCGCCAACACCGGTAACGGATTCCTCTTCAAGTTCTTCGACAGCGACGGCCTGTTCTGGGCGATTGAGGAGGCCATGAATTTTTTCCGTCGCCCGGCCTCCGTCAAGACCAAGCAGATTAAGCGCATTATGACCGAGAGCGCGGCGACGTTCACCCACGAACAAACGGCGCGGCAGTACATCGCGCTTTATGAAAAAATGCTGCAGCGGCCGCTGGTCGTCGAATAGAACCTGCCGGCAGTAACCTGCGGGCAGGTTCTATTTTCCTGAACTAAAATCGGCGCATCCACCAAGCGAAAAACAAATTTCCATATCCAATTGGGTTGTTCGGTGTTTCGGTCCTTCCGTCATTCGGATGAGTTTCGGATTTCAAATCTCGTGCTTCGAATTTCTTAACACCGCTGAGGAATTAATGGCACGCTCTGAAAGCAACACCGACCTTCAAGTTCGCAACGTTGATCCCCTCATCAAACGCATGCTGCGCCGCGACCCGAGGCTGAAGCCGTATGCCGAGGTTATCCGGCGGCGCCTTGCCCTTGTGGAAAGCACCGAAAACCGCCTGACGAACGGCCGCATGTCCATCGCTGATTTCGCCGCCGGCCATGAGTATTTCGGCCTGCACCCGAAAGGGCGCCAATGGGTGCTGCGGGAATGGGCGCCGCACGCCAACCGAGTCTTTATGGTCGGAAACGCGACGAACTGGAAAGAAAAAAAAGCGTTTGAATTCACGCGCAAAAATACGGAAGGGGTATGGGAGTTGCGGCTGCCGAAATCGGCGCTGACGCACGGTGATCTATACCGTCTGAAAATGCACTGGCGGGGAGGGCAGGGAGACCGGATCCCGGCTTGGTGCCGGCGAGTGGTCCAGGACCCGGCGACCCTGATCTTCAATGCCCAGGTCTGGTGCCCGGAAAGGCCCTATGCATGGCGGCACCCGGAATCTCGGCGCCGAAAGCAGGCGCCGCTCATCTACGAAGCTCATCCCGGCATGGCCCAATCCGAGGAAAAGATCGGCAGCTGGCGGGAGTTCGCTGAGAACATTCTGCCGCGCATCGTCGCCGCCGGATACAACACCCTGCAATTGATGGCGGTTCAGGAGCACCCGTTCTATGGCTCGTTCGGCTACCAGGTTTCGAACTTCTTTGCGGCCAGCTCACGTTTTGGGACTCCGGAGGATCTGAAAGCACTGGTGGACGCGGCCCACGGCGCCGGGATCGCTGTGATCATGGACCTTGTTCACTCCCATGCCGTCTCTAACGAAGTCGAGGGGCTCAGTCGATACGACGGCACCCTGTACCAGTTCTTCCACGATCTGCCGCGCGGGCGCCACACGGCATGGGACTCACGCTGCTTCGATTACGGCAAGATCCAGGTGCTGCATTTTTTGTTGTCCAACTGCCGCTTCTGGCTGGACGAATACCGCGTCGACGGCTTTCGTTTCGACGGCGTGACCAGCATGCTGTACATGGACCACGGCCTCGAGAAGAGCTTCTTATCGTACGAGGACTACTTCAACTCCAATGTCGATGAACAGGCCCTTACCTATTTGTCGCTCGCCAACCGTATGATCCACCTGCTGCGGCCGGATGCCATCACCATCGCCGAGGACGTCAGCGGCATGCCGGGCCTGGCGATGCCTGAATCGCACGGCGGTTTTGGGTTTGACTACCGCTTTGCCATGGGAATTCCGGACTACTGGATCAAACTCATCAAGGAGGTGCCCGACGAACACTGGCCCATGGGGCATTTGTGGTATGAGCTGAACAACCGCCGTCACGATGAAAAGACCATCAGCTATGCAGAATCGCACGATCAGGCTCTGGTGGGAGACCAGTCGATCATCTTTCGCCTGATTGGGGAGGATATGTACTGGCATATGCAGGTCGGCGACGACCATCTGCGCGTCGACCGGGGCATGGCCCTGCACAAAATGATCCGCCTGATCACGCTCGCCAGCGCCGGCAGCGGCTACCTCAATTTCATTGGTAACGAGTTTGGTCACCCGGAATGGGTCGACTTTCCGCGCGCCGGCAACAACTGGTCCTACCGGTATGCACGGCGCCAATGGCACCTGCTGGACGACCCGAGCCTGAGATACCAATACCTGGCCCGCTTCGACCGCGACATGATCCGTCTGGCCAAGAGTTTCCGGTTGTTCAAAGACAGCCAGCCGCAGCTGTTGCACGAAAACGGGGTGAACAAAGTTATCGCCTTCGCACGGGCGGGCATGCTGTTCGTGTTCAATTACCATCCAACCGTCTCCCATTTCGGCTATCGGATCGGCGCTCCACCTGGAAAATACCGGGTAGTTCTGGACAGCGATTCAACGGAATACGGCGGCCACGGCCGGCTGGCAGCGGAGCAGGAACATTTTACCCTTTCCAAGGAAGCGACGCACGGCAACCGGAGCCTGCTCAGCCTGTACCTTCCCACGCGCACGGCGGTTGTTCTTCGACCGGAGAAATAGAATGGATTGCCCATCGGCTTATTGCCATATCATCGAACGCATCAACGAAGCCGTGCTGGTCATTCAGGACGATCGCTTTCAGTACGCCAATCCGAAAGCCGAGGAGATGCTGGGGTATTCCCGGACGGAGCTGACCGCCAGCTCCCTTCAGCACATCGTGCACCCGGAGGATTTGGATCTCGTACTGCGGCGGTCCGCGGAATGCCTTTGCGGCGAAACCCTACAAAGTTGCTGCACTTTCAAGATCGTTGCTAAAAACGGGATCGACCGTTGGGTGGAGATGAAGTCCGAGGCGTTCAACTGGTGCGAACGGTCGGCCACACTTTGCTTTCTTAAGGATGTGACCGATCATCGTCGCATCGAAGAAAAATTCCAGCGGCTCATAAACTCCACCTCCGAGGGATTTACGATGCTGGACCGTGGAATGTGTATCCAGGAGGTGAACCCCACCCTGCTCTCCATGACCGGCTACCGTCCTGAGGACTTGACCGGAAGACGCATGGACGGGATCTATGAGCATGACCGGGTGCAGGTCTATTCAGCCAGCCGCGATCACATGAGCTTTGAAGCCCAATTGATTACCAAAAGCGGCCAGAACCTGCCGGCGCTCTTCAACCGCAGCACCCTGCGCAATGAATCCGGAGAAATTGAAGGCTACATGATTTTCCTCACCGACCTGACCGAGTTGAAGGGTGTACAAGAAGAATTGCGTCGTGCGGAGCAGCGCTACCACAACATGTACCGCAACGCGGTCCAGGGCATGTTCCAAAGCAGCCTATCCGGTGAACTCATTCGCGTCAATCCGGCCTATTCCCGGTTCCTGGGGTATGCTTCCACCGAAGAAATGCTTCGCCAAAATGCGGGAGCGGCGGATCTTTATTACGATCCCAATGAACGGCAACAGATCATCAAGGCGCTCAAACGCAGGGGTTTCCTGGCCAACTACGAGGTGAAGCTGCGGCACAAGGACGGAAAGCCCGTGTGGGGTCTGGCGAATTACCGTTTGAGCCGGGATGAAGCAGCGGAACCGATCATCGAGGGTATCATGGTGGACAACACTCGCCAGAAGCGCTTGGAGGAAGCGCTTCGCCGTGATCACCGCAAAATGCAGAAACTCTCGCTGCTCGACAACCTGACCGGCCTTCATAATACCCGGTATCTTTACCTGGCCCTGGACCAGATCATCAGCAACAGCCGGATCGCGCAAACCCCCTTTTCCCTGATCTTCATGGATATGGACAATTTCAAGCGTGTGGTCGACACTCATGGCCACCTGAACGGCAGCCAGGCCCTGCGTGAGGTGGCCCGAACCATACGATCGCTCATTAAGAAACCCTGCTTCGGCGTCGCCTACGGCGGCGACGAGTTTGTCGTAGTGCTGCCCGGGTTTAATAAGATCCGCGCCAAGGCCAAAGTGGAAGCTATCCGGACTAAAATGGCCCGCACAATTTATCTATGTGATAGCGGCTTATCCGTTCGGTTGAGCGCAAGCTTCGGGCTGGCAAGCTATCCGAAGGACGCCCAGGACATCATCAGCCTGCTAGGCCGGGCCGACCAGGCGCTGTTCCGCGTGAAGCAAACCGGCAAGGGGTCCATCGGTACCGCTTCATAAAGAAAATTGCATGGGCGCCAAGATCAGGAGTTCTTGTAGCGCTGATAATAGCGCATGACGCGCTCAATATACTCTTCGGTCTCTTGATAGGGAGGCACGCCGCCGTGGCGATCCACGGCGCCGGGGCCCGCATTGTAAGCAGCCAGCGAAAGGTTGAGTTTGCCGTTGTAGCGGTCCATCATGTCGCGCAAGTAGCGGGCGCCGGCATCGATGCTTTGATGAGGATCGAAAGGGTTTTCCACGTTCAAGAGCCGGTAGTTCATCGGCATGATCTGCATCAGGCCGCGGGCGCCCTTGTGGGATATGGCGTTAGGGTCGAAATCGGACTCGGCCTTGATCACCGCCTTGATGAGAGGGGCTTCAAGGCTGTATTTTTTGGATGCATCCGCGATGATTGGATCGAACTGGTTGGAATCGAGTTTGGATATGAAGATTTTGCGTTCGCGCATGAACAACTTGAATTTGGAAGAAGTCGGAGCGTTGGTGAAGTGCATGACCCCGTTTTCATCGATATATCGGTAGATGTCGGCTGAAGCCGAGCAGGGGCCCATCATCAAAATCAGGGATGCGATAAGAAGCGCAAACCCGGCTGTTTGATAGTGTCTCAGATTCACGAGAACCAATGGCATCCGTGCGGTATAATCAGATTTGAACACAATAATTATTTTACACGATAACAGGCTCTTGTTTCAAGAAAAAATCTTAGATTGTGTGTGTTTATAATCAGATACCCTATATATCGGCCGCTGGCTGAAAAACTTGAGCCAACGCTATGTTTAAAAAAGCTGAAGTTGGTCGGCTTTCGGTTTTTTTCCTTTGCTGCGGGGCGACTCGTCCCTGAGCAGGCTTTCCTTGACATTGCTTATAAAAAACGACCATTCGCGATCCTGGTTTTTTCCGTGCACATGGCGCCGCTTGGCCCTGGTTAAATATAGTCTCTGACGGGCTCGGGTCATGGCCACATAGAGCAGCCGGCGTTCCTCGTCCAGATCGACCGCTTTTTGATCCGGGCGCTGAAGCGGAATGAAGCCCGTTTCACAGCCGGCAATGAAGACCACCGGAAATTCAAGACCCTTGGCTGCATGCATCGTCATCAGGGCCGTTTTTTCCGCACGCGGGTGATAGATGTCGGTATCGCTCTGGAGGGTCAATCGATCAAGGAATCTATTGTTGTTGCACCCTGAACTTTCCGCTTGAGCCTCCAGCCGGTTCAATGCATCCTGGGATTCATCATCCTGCAACAGCCGTGAGACGGCCGGAATCGATTTTAAATGGGCGATGGTATCAGCGGTTGTAAGATGGGCGGTTTGCTGAGCGATGGCCGACAGTCGCGCCGCGAAATCACCCAACTCGATTTGCTGGCTACGGTTAAGGCCGGGGATCGGAAAGCGCGTGGCGGAAGATAAGCCATCTTTAACCGTCAGGTGGTTTTTCAGACCCCACTGCTTGAATGCCCGAATGACTTTCTTGCCGAGTGCGGGAGTATTCACCGTCGCTGCCTTGACCAAATCGATATAACCGCCGGTACCTGAAATCAGCTTCAAGAGGGAAACGATCTCAATGATGCCCCGTCGCTTGAACCAATGCCGCCGGTTCGCCGACTGGAACGGGATGCCGAATTTCTTGAAGCCATCGGCCAGGATGCGCAGTTGGTCGTTGGTTCGCATGAGAATGGCAAAATCACCGTAGCCAAACCCGGCGGACTCATGGGGGTTCCGGATCCGGCCGGTGTCGATCGAATGAAAACCGGTTCCGCCGACCAGGGATTCGATGATCCGCGCAATAGATTCGGCTTCGGCGTGTTCATTCGATAATTCGAGAACGCCGATGGTTGGGATGCCGTCAATATTCGAATAGACCCGAGCCCGGTCGGCGCTGCCCCGCGCGATGATCTGCTGCGATGCCGAAAGAATTGCTTCGGTCGAACGGTAGTTGCGCGCGAGGGTGACAACACCGGTGTCGGGATAGTCTTCTATGAATTTGCGAAAATACACGGAATCAGAGCCGCGGAAGCCGTAAATGGATTGATCCGGATCGCCGATGACACAAAGACTGCCGCCCGCCTCGGCCTGAGAGGGCGCTAGCGCCCGGATCATACGGTATTGCCCATGGTTCAGGTCCTGGTATTCATCCACAAACACGTGCTGAAATCGTTCCCGGCAGGATTTTAGAAACCCGGGATCGTTTTCCAGCCGATTTACCACGTTGAATATGAGATCCTCGAAATCCAACTGCTTTTGGCTGGCGAGCAAGTGTTGGTAAGCGCGATAGACTGCAACAAAACCTGAATTCTCCGGAGTGTTGGATTCGACCGATGCCAGTTGCTCGACCAGCATCATGTTTTGCTTGGCACGCACGATGCATTCCTGGAGCTCAGCCGGCTTCAGCAAAACCGAGACGCCGCTTTCCATGACCTGATCCGCCGCTTCAGAGATCATCTCGGCCTGCTCGGATTCGTCGATGATCGTAATGGCTTCATTTGGTCTTAATTCCTGCAACAATCTAAGGCACAGGGCATGGAAAGTGGAAATAAATGGGAATGTCGGCAGGTCTCCCAACATCGCCATTAAGCGTAGGCGCATTTCCTCCGCCGCGTGGTTGGTGAACGTCACGGCAAGAATCCGGCGCGGCTCGACCCTCCTTGCGGTAATTAAATGTGCGATGCGGCAGGTGATGGTGTGGGTTTTGCCTGTCCCAGGACCGGCCACAATCAAAATTTCCGCAGCATCATGAAGGACCGCTTTCTGCTGGTCTGTATTGAGGAGCGGTCCGCTCTTCGCGGTTTCGTTTTTTGAGGGCACCATCGCAGAAATGGAAGACATTTGCGGCTTACGAAGGGGCGCCGGATGGTTCCTGGATGTTAACGTATCTTTTTCGGGATCGGCTGGCATAGCGAACAGGCTTCTCTGCCCGCTGATCTTCAATCTTTCAAGGGGACTGAAAATCTGAATCGTGCCATATTCACCGTCAAACCCCGGGCGGATCTCTATTTTTCCAGTACGCATGCGCTGGATCGCTTCAGCCAGCAGCGAGATGCCCGCATTCTCGATTTCATGAAGCTCCAATTGATCCAGAATGGTGAACTCCGGCCCTAACGTTTCAATCGCCTCGCGATAGGCATGCAAAACCTTTTGGGTTTTGGAACCGACCTGAAAAATTTCAGCGAGGATGCTGCTCAGTGGAACGAGGTTTCGGTAGGGACGCGCTTTTTCAGGCCTTCGGCCTTCCGGTCGATCTGCCAACTGCTCCACTCGATTAAGAACACCGATGGTTAGCGGTTTGCCGCATTGAGGACATAGACCCTGATGATCTATGGTTTGCTGCGGCTCGAAGCGTATACCGCAGCTACGGTGGCCGTCCAAGTGGTATTTTCCCTCTTCCGGATAAAATTCAATCGTTCCCAAGAAATGATCCCGATCGGAAGTGCGGATGGCATCGCGTATCGCAGAAAAGGACAGTTCGGTATCGAAAACGTTGGCTTCACGCCCCAGGTTGGCGGGGGAGTGCGCATCCGAATTTGATATCAGTGTGATTTCATCCAACCCGGATACCCGCCAATTCATGGATGGGTCGGACGACAGACCCGTTTCTGCAGCAAACACATGCGAGGTCAGGTCTCCAAAACACTCGCCGATCGAATCAAAGCCCGATTTCGATCCCAATAAAGAGAACCAGGGCGTCCAGATGTGAGCTGGAACCAGGAACGCTTCGCTGGAGGTCTCCAGCACCACCTCCAGCAGGTCACGTGCATCAAGCCCCAAAATCGGGCGGCCGTCGGAGTGAATGTTGCCGATACGCTCAAGCCTGTGATTGAGCTTTCTGGCTGCTTCCAGATCGGGAACAAATACGAGGTTGTGATTCTTGCGCGTCCGACCGGCTTTTTTGTAGATATTGCTGATTTCAGTTTCTAAAATAAAACGAACCTCGCCTCGACAATTGGCAGGTACGCGCTCATTCAAAGCCTTTGCCGCATCGGCTTTCATTCGCAACAACCCGGGCTCTGCCGGCTCAAGCTTGGATTCTATTTCGCTGAACCAGGCGGGATGGCTGAAGTCGCCTGTTCCGACCAGGTGAATGCCCTTGATCTGGGCGGCCACATAAAGATTTTCCAGATCAAGGTCCCGTGCCGTGGCCCTTGAAAATTTGGAATGGACATGCAGGTCGGCAATTATTTTCATTTTTAAAATTTATCTTGTCACAAACAAGTAAATACGCTATATATTTATGTAATTTTTATTTTGCACTATATGTGGTGTTTTTATTTGGATTATATCCCATGGGACTTCTATCTTCTGCCATTTCGATCACCCGTTACCGAGTCGATGGAAAAATCGAAAACCCGGTGACGGAGGCTGTCACCAGGGGCTTAGAGAAAAACACGATTGCCAATATCGATGATGATCCTGCTGAAAAATCAGTTGGCTGGACATCCTTCGATAAACCATTTTCGCCAAACTTTGAAGGATCTTCTTTTTTATTCGGAAATCTCTTTGTTTTTTCATTGCGTATCGACCGCAAATCAATCCCATCAAAATTATTGAAGAAATATGTGACCATCGAAACGTCCAAGCGCCTGAATAAAACCA
>CAZEKN010000014.1:0-18469 GCA_964512755.1 uncultured Desulfatibacillum sp.
GTTGTTTTCCTGGAGATACAGGAAAATGGCGCCCATCCCGGCCAGACCGGCGGCGATGAGAGCCGGAGCAAACCACACGCCGGCCGCGGCGCTGGCGCCGGCCGCGGCCATCATCCAGCGCTTGACCTTGCGGACGGAGCCGATCTGATCCTCCAGGCTGAACTCGTCGCCGCTGTTTTGCGCGGTTTCAAGCGCCTGCTGGATGTCCTGCAACGCGCCGTCGATCTTCTCCGGGTTTTCGTACGCCACCCGAATGTGGTTCTTGTCCTTGCCCTGGAAGGCCACGATGGCATCCTGGGGGCGCAGGTAATCGCCGATGGACCGATCCAACACCTCGCGGAACATGTCCGCCAGCATGGACTTGCCCGTGCCGGGGCGGCCGACCATCAACATGTGCCCGCGGTTCTGCGCGACTTTGCGAATGGCCATTTTGGCCCGCTCCTGGAAAATGACCCGTTCGATCGGGTCCTCGGGAATACGAATCTGGGAGGTGTCGTCAAAAAACGCCAGGCGCTCTTCCAGGATACGGGGGTAGTCGAGCAGCTCCCGGATCCAGTCGTGGTCGGTTTCTTTGTAGTCAGTCGGCATGGGTGGTTCCCGTAATGGAGTCCAGAACATAATACCGGCCGGCCTCGGAGCTGAACGCCCGCTGGCTCATCTCGGCGTAAACGGCCGGCAGGCTCTTGCGCAACGGATCGAGCGCCCGCAGGTCGTGCAGGATGCAGATGTGCGTGAACAGCCGCTGGTCCGCGCTGTCCGGCGGCAGGAGGTAGCTCAGCGAAACCGCCACCTGAAGGTAGTTCAGCACCGGCTTCACCAGGTTGCGGCTGGAAAGGGTCGTCTCGGAATTGCGGAAGGCGTCGCGGTAGATCTCGGGCAGGTTGGCCTTGGAGTAATCCACCTCCAACTGGCGGTTGAAAAAAAGCCGCACCGGCCGACAGCGGCCTGAAAAACAGGCTTCAAAGCATCGCCGGAAGTCGGGGCTCGAAGACAGGACGTGCTCGAGCAGGACCAGATACTTCACCGCCTGGGGATCGGGCAGGCGATAATCCAGGTTTCCGAGGGAGGTGAGCACACAGGCGGCCGGCTGGCCATCCCGGCTGTAGGCGTAAAGCCGGTAGGAATGGTTCGTATCGAAACCCGTTGCCGGGTAGGCGCGCAGCTCAAACATTCCATCGCTCACATGCGCCCGATGAATCGTCACGCGCACCGCACGGCCGGCGTGGCTGGAAAGGTATCGGATTTTTTCGTCGGCGGAGCCCTGCAATTTCAGATACGAATACCCGCCGCCAATGTCTTCGCAGATGCCGATGAGATGCGACAGGCGCCGGGACGCCAGGCGGGCCAGCTTCTTGGCGAAGGGGTCAAAGCCGCGCAACTCGTCGACCATTTTCTTGAAGTGGGCGTCGAGGTCCGGATCCCGGAAAACCGGAATCTTCAGCTTCAACCCCGTCAGAAGGACATCCGGCTTGTGGCGGCGGGTCTTGCCCCAGCCGGGCACCCGCTGCAGCGCGCGGTTCAGCATCGTCGGCGCCGGGTGGGCCTCGCAGCCCACCAGCCGTTTGCGGATTTCGATCGGCCCGGGGTTGAGCAGGTATCGGCCGATCTCGGAGATGCGATATTCCTTTACGACGCCTTTTTCAGCCTCGGGATCAAACTCGGTGGGATCCAGCCGAACCGGCTTGCCATCGGTGATGACCCAGCTGCCGGCATGGCCGTTTGCCGCCGTTTCAAGTTGAGCGTCCATCAATTTCTAGGTCCCCAGTGTTTGTATAGCGATGCCCCGACCGGCCGGAATCCTGCCTCGGTTGTGGTATCGGCATTATTCTCCCGGCACTTAAGTACGCCGGATACCGGTGGCCCGCCCATCGCTGCCGTGGGATCCCGGCCGCTGAAGGCGGCCGGCGGCGATGCCCGTTTCGCCGTCTGAACCGGACGGCCTGCATTCCCTGCTTGTCACCCGCCGCTTCCGGTCGTATAATGAGTCCATTTTTCGATTCAAAAAATCACGAGGTGACAAGCGGCTATGGCGAATGTGTATTACGTGGATGGAACGTTCGTGCCGGATTCCGAGGCGGTGTTCCCCATCAATGACCTGGGCCTGCTGCGCGGATACGGGTGTTTCGATTTCATGCGCACGTATAACGGCAAGGTGATCTTCATCAAGGACCACGTCCAGCGCCTGTTTCGATCGGCCATGCAGATCGGCATCGAGCTGCCGGTTTCCGAAGGCGAAATGATCCAGCTGGTGCAGGAAACCCTGAAGCGCAACCCGCCGGTCGAATCCAGCATCCGCATCCTGGTAACGGGAGGCTCCAGCCCGGATTTCATCACTCCGCAGGGACGGCCGCGAATGGCCATCATGGTATCCGCCCTCAGCGCCTACCCGCCCGCGTGGTACCGGGAGGGGGCCAAAATCATCACGGTGCCTCACACCCGCGCCATCCCCGGTGCAAAGAGCATCGATTACATCCGCGCCATGCTGGTCTTGGCACAGGCGCGGCAGGATGGTGCGATCGAGGCAGTGTACGTCGACCCCGAAGGCCGGGTCCGCGAGGGTACGACCAGCAACATCTTTGCCTTCACCGCCGATCGCCTGGTCACTCCGGGCACGGGCATTTTAAACGGAATCACGCGCCAGAAGGTGTTGGGCTTGGCCGGGGACCGCTACCACGTCGACATCCGCGACCTCCGACGCGACGAGCTCATCCAAGCCGAGGAAGTCTTCATCACCTCATCCAACCGCCTCATCGTACCGATTGTCCGTGTGGACGACGAACGGATCGGCAGCGGGCATCCCGGCGAACGAACCCGGTCCGTCATGCAGGCCTTCGCCGATTTCACCGACCGGCTTTCCAAATCCGGCAACTAAGGGAGTCCCCCATGACCTGTCTCGGAATCTACGACCTGATCATTATCGGTGGCGGGCCCGGCGGCCTGACTGCCGGGATTTACGGCATGCGCGCCGCGCTCAAGGCCGTTCTGGTGGAAATGGGGGCGCCGGGAGGGCAGGTGAATCTGTCCGACAGCGTTGAAAACTGGCCGGGGGACGAACACATCGGCGGTTCGGAGCTCTCGATGAAGATGTACAACCATGCCCAGTCATACGGGCTGGAGATCCGCTCCGAAGAAGTTGTGGCCATCGAGCCCGGCCTGGATTTTCACACCGTTCGCCTGGCCGGCGGCGAATGCCTGCAGGGCCACGCCGTCATCCTCGCCACCGGCGGGAACCCCCGCAAGCTGGAGATCCCCGGGGAAAAGGAACTCTACGGCAAAGGCGTGTCCTATTGCGCTGTGTGCGACGGGTTTTTCTTCCGCAACAAGACCGTGGCGGTCGTCGGCGGCGGGGATTCGGCGATTGAGGAGTCGCTCTATCTGGCCAAGCTGGCCAAGCAGGTCTACATCGTCCACCGTCGGGACCAGCTGCGTGCCGGAGCCCTTCTCCAGCAGCGCGCCAAGGCCGAGTGCAAGATCGAGTTCATCTGGAACTCGGTTGCAACCGCCATCCAGGCCGATGCCAACGGGGTCAGCGCAGTGGATCTTAGAAACGTTCAAAACGGGGAAACGCGCCAGCTGGCGACCGACGGCATTTTCATCTTCATCGGCTTCGTGCCCAACAACCGGCTGGTGCCGGCCGGCATCCGCAAGAATGCCGAAGGCTACGTGATCACCGATGAGAAGTGCGCCACGACCATTCCGGGCATCTATGTCATCGGCGACCTGAGGGAGAAATACGCCCGCCAGATCGTGATCGCTGCAGCCGACGGCTGCACGGCGGCCCTGGCCGCCGCCCATTACGTGGAAGCGCGCAAGGCCGCTCAGGAGTGCGAGCTGCCCGAGAGCATGAAAACCGGCTGGGCGCACTAGCCGGCTGTTGATAAATACCCATCTGCGGCGTTACGCTCACCCCGCGTCACTGCGGCGTGCAGCAGCACGCCTCGTTCCTCGGGATTTCGCGTGCCTTGCATCTGGGCATTTCTGAACAGCCGGCATGCTGTTGGCTGATTCCTTATGCGTGCCTTATGTCGCGCATTAATACCTTCCTGCTGACGTTCATCCCGCTGACGGCGATGCTGATCGGCCTGCCGCTGCTGGGGGTCTGGCTGGCCGGGAAACCCCTTGATTCCTATTTTGAGTTCCCGCCGCAGACCCGTTTCGTGCAACCCGCAGCCTTTTCCTGGACGGTCTTCTGTGTTTATGCGGCGATGATTGCCGGTTCGCTGTCGGCACTGGTCCATCGGGCCGTCCGGTCCTATCACGCCTTGCCCGCGCAAGCCCCGGCCCGGCCGCTGCCCCTTCCGTGGTGGGGTTGGGCCGCCGGGGTTCTCGGCGCCGGCGCCTGGGTTCTGGCCTGGACCCGGCTGGCCTGGTTCGCTGCTTTCCAGCCCCACACCTTCACCCCGCTCTGGCTCGCCTATATCGCCATGGTCAACGCGCTCAGCGTTCGCCGGACCGGCCGCTCGCTGCTGACCGACCGCCCGCGGTTTTTTTGGAGCCTGTTTCCGGCCAGTGCGCTCTTTTGGTGGTGCTTCGAGTACCTCAACCGCTTCGTCCAGAACTGGTACTATACCGGCGCCCGCTTCGGCCCATGGGAGTACTTTTGGTACGCCACCCTGCCCTTCGCGACGGTTCTGCCGGCCGTACTGAGCACCCAGGAGCTGATCCGGTCCTACGCCTGGGTTCAACGCGCGTTCGGCCGGGTGCCCCCCATACCTTTCAGCAACCGCCCCCTTCGGTCGTGGTTCCTGCTGATCGCAGCGGCTGGAGGGCTTGCCGTCATCGGGATATGGCCGAGCTGCTTTTTTCCCCTGGTCTGGGTGGCGCCGCTGCTGATCCTGGTGGCGCTGAGAAGCTTGCAGCGCGAACCTCACCCCTTGCAGAGCTTTGCCCGCACCGATTGGACGGGTCCGGCCTCGGCGATGCTGGCGGCGCTCGTCTGCGGCTTTTTCTGGGAGATGTGGAACATCTGCAGCCTGGCCCAATGGCGCTACAGCATCCCCTTTGTACACCGGTTTGAGATTTTCGCCATGCCGCTGCTCGGGTACGCCGGCTATCTTCCGTTCGGCCTGGAATGTGCAGCGATCGCCGACCTGCTGGAAGGGCTTTTCCGGAAAGAGGAAATACCGCCGGAGAAGGCATGAGAAAACAGCGATACGGGTTTCAATTTGGGTGGCGAATCCCGCCTATTCCTTGCCGGACAGGCGATCCCACATCGCACGCGCCTGGTCCTGGCGGTCCGGCCGGCCGGGATCCGGAGGCGTTTGAATCGTGTTGAAGCGCTGACCGCGCAGCCGGGCAATCCGCTCCTCCAGAGGCGGGTGTGTGGAAAACAGACTCATCAGGCTGCGCCCGGACAGCGGGTTGACGATGAACATATGCGCGGTGGCCGGACTGGCATTCATCGGCAGCTGCTTGGAGTAAGCACCTAGTTTTTCGAGAGCCCGTGCCAATCCTTCCGGCGTTCCGGCAAAAACCGCCCCCGTGGCGTCGGCCAGATACTCCCGCGACCGCGAGATCGCCATCTGGATCAGCATGGCCGCCAGGGGTGCGATGATGGACATCAGGATCAGACCCAGCCCGCCGCCCCCGCCGCCCTCCTCACGATCGCGGTGGCCGCCGAATATGGCCGACCAGCGCGCCATGTTGGCCAGCATCATGATGGCGCCGGCCATGGTGGCGGCGATGCTTCCGATCAGAATGTCCCGGTTTTTGACATGGGCGAGCTCATGGGCCAGCACCCCCATGGCCTCCTCGCGCGACATGCGTTTCAGCAGGCCTTCGGTCACCGCCACGGCGGCATGCTCGGGATTGCGCCCGGTGGCAAAGGCGTTCGGAGCGTCCTGAGGTATGACATAAACTTTCGGCATCGGAAGGTTGGCCCGGCGGCAAAGCTCCTGCACCATGCCGAAGAGCTCAGGTCCATCCTGGGGGCCCACTTCCTGAGCATTGTACATCCGCAGCACGATCTTATCGGAAAACCAGTAGCTGAAAAAATTCATGCCTGCAGCGACCAGCAGGGCGATCATCATTCCCTGACGGCCGCCGATCCACTGTCCGATCAGCAGAATCAACCCGGTCAGCAAGGCCATCAAAACCGTGGTGCGAATCTGGTTCCCCATTGTTGTGTACTCCCTTCACGCGCGAATCTAATTTTGATGAACTCGTAGAAATGCATCCGAATCTTCTACGGTTAGAAGATAGATCAAAATGCCCAAAAGACAACTTATTAAGAATTATCAATATTTGCAAAATATTAGTTGATCATGTGACCATGGATAAGTCTTGCATCACTGGTCTTCATCTGTTAAGAATCTCTTTTCCTATTTTTGGGTATTTTAATTCATTATCCAAAAAAACCAGCCGCATGCAGCCGGGGAAAAGCGCAGCGCTCCGGGCGACTCGTAGGACCAAAGCGGCACCAGCTTCTCTCAGCAGACGGATCATGATGAAAAAGGCGAGCGTAAAAAAGCTAAACCGTCTCGATGGTGAGCCCCGTGCGATCGACCATCCCCCCTTAGCGTCCGGCACCGGGGATTCAACCGAGGTTACCGGCCAGGAGAAGGAACAGTTAGCCAGGGCTTTTCCGGGCCGCTCCGACTCCGCTTTGGAAGACGCCGGCCGCAAAATCACGTTGGACCATCTGATCAATCGACTGAATTTCGTCAATTTCCAGGACGGCCGCATCCAACTGCATTTTTCCAGCCAAGACTCCGGCTGCAGCTGGCTCATCCCGGCTTTCCCGCTGCCGTGCTCCGGGCCGGTATTGGAATGTGTGTGGTCAGGGGAGCCTGTTGACGCATCGCTGAGCAAGACCCATGAACTGAAATGCATTCTCGTGCCGCATGGCGAAAAATTTATTCAGGCGATTCCCCGGGTGATCGAGATTCAACCCGGCGGCTGCCGGCTGGCGCTGCCGGAAATCAGCCGCGAAATCAGCCATCGCCGAATCGAGCGCCAGCGCTGCCAGAACATCACCGTCCAACTGGTTCAGAACAGCTCCACGTTTTCAGGTTCGCTCTTGGATTTCACCTCATCCTCTTTCCGGGTCGAGCTCACGGCGGTTCCGCCCCAGCGCTTTGACTGGATCGATGCCACGCTGCCCGTGCAGGTTATCTTCCACTCCGGCCGGCAAACGCTGTATTCGAGCGAATGCCGCATCCTGCGCACCACGCCGGGACGCGACACGCACAGCTATGTGCTGGAGCCACTCAGAAACGAAATCCAGCGCTACCGCAAATCCGAATTCCGCAGCGATCGCCAGGTGCTCAATCCTTCGCCGAACATCATCTTCGGCCATCCCCTCACCCAAAGGCGGGTGGATCTGAAGGTGGTTGATCTATCCGGATCGGGCTTTGCGATAGAGGAGGATGAAACCGCCAGCGTGCTGCTGCCCGGTTTGATTTTGCCCGAGGTGGCGCTTTGTTTCGGCAACATTTTCAAGATCCGGTGCAGCGTCCAGGTCGTCTTTCGCAAGCCGCTGACCGGCCCGGAGAAGCGGCAGCGCGTGCGGTGCGGCCTGGCCTTGATCGATATCAGCGCCCAGGACCACATCAAGCTGCTGGGAATTCTCCATCAGGTAAAGGACCGGAACGCCTACATCTGCAACGACATCGATCTGGACGCCCTGTGGGACTTCCTGTTCGAGACCGGCTTCATTTATCCCGCCAAATACGCCCTGATCGAAAAAAACAAAAAAGACATCAAGGAAACCTACGCGAAACTCTACCAGCACAGCCCGGACATCGCCCGCCATTTTGTCTACCAGGACAACGGCGCGATCCTCGGCCACATGGCCACCATCCGTTTCTGGGAAAGGACCTGGCTGATCCACCACCATGCCGCCCGAAAATCCGCGCTGCCCCGAGCCGGATTGGTCGTACTCGACCAGATCGGCCGGTTCGTGCACGACACGTTCCGGATCCACGGTCTGCACATGGACTACATGGTGTGCTACTACCGGCCCCAGAACCGGTTTCCGAGCCGCGTCTTCGGCGGGGTGGCCCGCTATATCAACGACCCTCGAAGTTGCTCCGTCGATCCGTTTGCCTATTTAAGAATACCGGATGCGGTCAACGCCCCCTGCGTGCTCCCGGCCGGGTGGGAGATCGAACCCGCCACCCAGGAGGATCTGGAGCATCTTGCGTTTTTTTATGCACATGCCTCCGGTGGAATCATGGTCAAGGCCATCGACCTCGATCCCGGCGGACGGCGGGAAGAAGCCCTTTGCCAGGAGTTTCGGAACTACGGCTTCAAACGCGAACGGCATCTGTTCGCGCTGAGAGCGAACGGCCGCCGGAAGGCCCTGATCGTCGTCAATATCTCGGACATCGGCCTCAATCTTTCGGATCTGGTTCATTGCCTCAACGCGTTTATCCTGGAGCCGCACGGCCTGCCGCCGGAAATCCTATATTCCGCAATGCGGCAGACGCTGAGGGCGACCGGCGAGCAGCAGATCCCGGCTCTGATTTTTCCTCTATCCTACGCCGAGGAAAACGGACTCCCGGTTGAAAAAGTATACCACCTCTGGGCGTTCCATACGGTTCACGGCAACAATCAGGCCTACTACAAATACCTCAGCCGCCTGACCAAATACGTCTGAGTCGCGGTCGTGCCCATCGCAGCCGCCACGGCCGGCCGGCGCCGATCCGGGGTCGGGAGGCGTTTCACGAGCCCGGCTTGCGTCCCCGACAGACCATCAGCGGGGTGTAGGTAAAAACCCGCGGGTCGCTGAACAGCCGGTCCAGCTCCGAGATGAACTCCGCATAGCCTCCCGGGTATTCCTCGAAACCGTAGCCCGACAGTTTTCCGGCGATCTCCGCTTTCTTGCGCCAGTTGAATTTCGCGTTTTCCTGAAAGGTGGCATAGATGAGGTTGTGGGGTGCGACCCTGACCTGGATGTCTTGGAAACCCAAGTCGTAAAGGTAGGAATAGAGCTTGACACCGACATAAGGGTCGAAGTTGCGCCGGGTCTCCAGCAGCTCCATGACGCGGTTGACGGCTCTCGCGGTCCGCGGAGGGAAGCCGTGGAACCGCAGGCAGTTGCAATCCAGATCGATCAGACACAGCGTGCCGCCGGGCCGGAGCGCATCGGCCACATGCCGAACGAGATCGAAGCTTTGCGCGCGATAATACTCCAGGACGAACCGGATCCAGATAAAATCGAATTGACCCAACTCGTCGAGCGGCTCGCGGATGTCCTTTACGAGAAACTCGAGCCCTTCAGCCCGGTAGTGCTGCCGCGCGAAATCAATCCGCTGGGCAGCCAGGTCGACGCCCAGCGCTCCGCCGCCGGGCTGGGCCAGCCGGTTCAAATGAAACGTGGTCTTGCCCGACCCGCAGCCCAAATCCGCCACGCGCTGCCCGGGCGTCAAGCCCGCCCAGCGGGCATGTTCCTCCACCGTCCGGCCGTCCGTCTTGACGTCCAGCCGGGTGGCCTCATCATCGCTTTCCATCAGATACCCGCGTTCTGCGGGCGGCGTCAGTCGAGTCATGCCGCATGCCGTAACCCAGACCGTTGCGGTTGTCAATCCATGGACCCAAGACCGCTGGACCGGGATGAGGCCGGATGCCACCCCGCCGGGTTTCGGCTGCGCTTGTAATCGGTGAGCGTTTCTGCTATGGGGTGCCGTCTGGCATCACGCATGGGAGGAACGACGTTCATGACCAATCAACCAGAAACGCCCGCGCCTGAAGAAAATTTTGCCGAGCTTCTTGAAGCCTTCAGTCCGGGTGCCCGCGCCGAAAGCCGTGTCGGCGATCGCGTCAAGGGTCGGGTCATTTCGATCGGCAAGGACACGGTGTTCGTCGACACCGGAATGAAAATCGATGCGGTGGTCGACCGCAGCGAATTGCTGGATTCGAATCAGGACCTCACGTGCGCCGAAGGGGACGAGCTCGAACTCTATGTGACCGCAGTGGGAGAAAACGAAATCCGGCTCTCACGGGCTATTTCCGGCATCGGTGGTGCGCACATTCTGCGCGAGGCGCACCAGAAATCGACCCCCGTCGAAGGCAAGGTCAAAGAAACCTGCAAGGGCGGCTTCCATGTTGACATCCTGCAGCGCCGCGCATTCTGTCCGATCAGCCAGATCGACATCGCGCCGGTTCCGGACCCGGCCGTGCATGTCGGCGCGACCTATCAGTTCCTGATTACCCGTTTCGAGGACAAGGGCCGCAACATTGTCGTGTCCCGGCGCGCGCTGCTCAACCGGGAGCTCGAAGTCCAACGCAAGCAGTTTCTGGCTGAATTGAACATCGGGGACGTGCTCGACGGCAGGGTCTCGCGGATCATGCCCTTCGGCGCATTCGTGGAACTCTCCCCCGGGCTGGAGGGCATGGTCCACATATCGGAAATCAGCTGGTCCAAGGCCGCGACGCCAGACGAACTCCTCAAACCCGGGGATCGCCCGCGGGTTAGGGTTTTGGGGATCAACCCCGCCGGCGAAAAGGGCCAGCCGCGGATCAGCCTTTCCATCAAACAGCTGGAGGAGGATCCCTGGCTCACCGTCGAAGACAAGTTCCGCGAAGGGGATGTCGTTCGCGGGAAAGTCACGCGCTGCATGAACTTCGGAGCCTTCGTCGAAATTGCCCCGGGCATCGAGGGCATGATCCACATCAGCGAATTGAGCTACACCCGCCGGGTTCATAAAACCGAGGATGTCGTCAACCCCGGAGACGCCGTCAACGTGGCGGTCAAGGCCGTCGACACGGAGAAAAAGCGCATCTCGCTGAGCCTGCGCGATGCCGAAGGCGATCCATGGGTCGAGGTCCTTGAGCGCTTTTCAGCGGGACAGCGGGTGGACGGGGTCATCGAAAAAAAGGAAAAGTTCGGCTTCTTCGTCCGGCTGGCCCCCGGCATCACCGGGCTGCTTCCGATGAGCAGCATCCGCCGCTCGTCATCCGCTGCCGCCCTGGAGAAATCAAAGGAAGGGGACACGGTGAACGTCGCCATCGAGGAGATCAACGTTCAACGGCGCCGCATTTCACTGGCTCCGTCCAGCTCGGCGGACGAGGGCGAATGGCAGCGCTTCACTCCCAACAGCCGCGGATCATCCCTCGGGTCGCTGGCCGAAAAACTGCAGAGCGCCATTTCCTCGCGGAAGAAATCCGAATAACCATCCTCGATTCTCAGGGGGGCTCCGCCAGCAGACGGGCCCCCTTTTTGTAGACCTCGACGGGGCTATGGACGGTAGGCCCTGCGCTCCCTGAACTCCGCCTGCTTGCCCGCATTCCACTGCGCAACCGGACGAAGGTATCCCACCACCCGGCTGTAAACTTCGCAGCGGCGGTAGTTCGTTAGATCCGGGTTCTCTTCGAAACACGCCGCGCACTTGTTGCTAAACTGGCCAGGCTCCGGCTCGTACAGCGCCCCGCCGCTGATCGCGAAGCCCTCGGGGGTGAGCGCTACGTCGACCCTCACTTCTTTGCCGCAATCGTGGCAGGTCCCGGGAAAACACAGCTTCCCTTTTCCGGGGTTCTCATCGAACAGTTCGTGCAGCCTTTTAATCGTCATCATAGTTCAACCTCCGCCGCTAAAAATACTATTTCAGACAATTTTATACCCACTCCAGATAGTGTGTCAACTTTATATCGGCCACAACTAATTGTATTATACTGAATTATTAGGAAAAAATTATATTTCTGAACCCCATTGCTCGACGGGCTCGTTAAGGGCCCCATGACATGTCATTTCGAGCGCAGGGAGAAATCTCTTGGCTGCAGCGCGCTGAGAAAGCGGCCTGAAACCAATCGGGTTGAATCAGCGGGATCAGTGGTTAGAATCGAATATTACCCGAAGCGGAGGGCAACTTCGTGAAATCAGCCTTGAGATGGTCGACCATCGTCGCGGCAGCGCTGATTGTGGTCGTGATCGGCGCCCTTCTGATCATCCCGAATTTCATGGATGCGAACCGCTACAAGCCCGAGTTGGAGCAATACGTCCTGGAACAAACCGGCCGGCGGCTCAGCGTGGATGGCGACGTGCGCCTGAGCCTGTTCCCCTGGGCCGGTGTGGCTTTCTACGGTCTCCGGCTGGGCAATCCCCCGTCGTTCGTCGAGAAGGACTTTCTCACCGTAAAAGCCTTTGATGTGCGGGTCAAGCTCTGGCCGCTGCTGTCCAAACAGGTCGAGGTGGACCGCCTGGTGGTCAGCGAACCGCACCTTTGGCTGGTGACGAACCGGGACGGTGCCGTCAGCTGGGAGTTCCGCGCCAAGCCGGCGCAGGCCAAACCGTCGGCCCCATCCGAACCCGAGCCGAAAGCCGGACTGCCCATCGCATCGCTTCTGGTCGGCGAGCTCTCCGTTCAAAACGGCCGAATCCGAGTCATTGATCACACCAGGGGATCGCGTCAGGAAATCTCGGAATTGAACCTGGCGCTGAAGGATGTGTCTTTCGATCGTCCGGTGCGCTTGACGCTTTCGGCTATGGCGGACCGCAAACCCCTATCGGTCGAGGGCCGCTTCGGGCCGCTGGGCAGCACCCTCGGGCAGGGCCTCGTACCGCTGGAGTTATCGGCGGATGCCTTTGACCATCTGAAGCTCAGAATCAAGGGCACGCTGGAGAACTGGCCGATCGCCCCGCTCATGCGCGTCGAAGTGGAGGCATTGGAATTTTCGCCGCGCAGGCTGCTGGCTGCCATCGAGCAGCCGGCGCCGCCCACGGCGGACTTCAAGGTGCTGGAGCGCGCAGCTCTCAAGGCCCATCTGCATGCAGATGCCAACGCCGTGACAGTTTCCGATGCGGTGCTGATTCTTGACGATTCGAAACTGAACTTTTCTGCCAAGATAAAGGATTTAGCCAGGCCCAACGTCGCCTTCGACCTCCACCTCGATCAAATCGACATCGACCGCTACTTGCCGCCCCCATCCAAGGCTGGTGCCGGTTCGGCGCCCATCGGCCAATCGTCCGGGCCCGCCCCGCCGAAAACGGACTACACCCCTCTGCGAAAACTGATACTGGACGGTCGTGCCCGGATCGACCAGCTGACCGTTGCCAACGCCCGAGCGCAGGATGTGGTCCTGAAGATCGCCGCTAAAGACGGCATCCTCTCGCTCGATCCTTTCTCCATGAAGCTTTACCAGGGGACGGCGGCCGGCAAGACCATGGTGAATCTGACGGGTGATCGACCGGTCACTGAAGCCCATCTCAATTTGGACCAGGTTCAGGTAAATCCGTTGCTGAAAGATGTTGCCGACAAAGACTTTCTGGAAGGCTCCACGCAGGCCCGGATCACGATCTCGACGACCGGAGATGATCCCGCCCGCATCAAGCAAAATCTAGACGGCCGGGGCAACCTTGTTCTCAGCGATGGCGCCATCGTCGGGGTCGATCTGGCCAACATGGTGCGCAACGCCAAGGCGGCCCTCGGCGGGGAGGTGAAGACCGGCCGGAAGCCGCGCACGGACTTCGCCGAACTGGCCGTGCCCTTCACGATCGAAAACGGGATCTTTCACACGCCGGAATCCGTACTCAAATCGCCGCTTCTGCGGCTGCAGGCATCCGGCAGGGCGGATCTGGTGAAAGAAACCCTTGATTTCCGCGTAGCCCCCAAGGTGGTCGGCACGATCAAGGGACAAGGGGATGACAAGGACCGCGCCGGCCTGGGAGTGCCGGTCATCGTATCCGGAACCTTCGCCAGCCCCGCCTTCCGCCCCGACCTGGAGGGCCTGGCCAGGGACCGTCTCAAGCAGGCTCTCAGCCCTTCCGCATCCGGCGGAGCGCCGGTCAAGGAGAAAGCCGGCGAACTGATCAAGGGTCTGCTGCCCGGCAAGAAGTAGGGACAACGCCGTTGGTAACCGTCTGAGCAAGGGAGGGCAGCGATGAAAAGATCGCTTCTGCATCGGGGTGCTGCGATGATATGGCTGGTCGGCCTGATGGCGGGCTGCGCCGGGCTGGGCAAACCGCTTGAAGTGCCGCGCATTTCTCTCGCCAACATTCAGATGCTGGAGGCCAGCGGCATGGAGTCCGCCTTCCTGGTCCAGCTGCGGGTCCAGAACCCGAACGAGGTGGACCTGGATATCCGCGGGGTGGAGTGCGATGTCGAAATCAACGGCAAGCCCTTTGCCTACGGCATGTCCAACACCCCCGTCCGGATTCCGGCCTTCGCCTCCGATACGGTCCCGGTCAAAGTCTACACATCCGTGATCGATATTTTCAGGGGGCTGCTCAACCTCCAGGGCCGGGAGGATCTCAGCTACCAGGTGAGGGGCAAGGTGCGCATGAGCGGCGGCGCATTCCTGCCTTCGTCGCTGCCCTTCGACTCCCAAGGCACCATTTCCGTCAAAGATCTGTCCCCCGGCCGGCGCGGATCATTCTGACCGGCGGCCGGACGCCGGCTCCAGGCGAGCCGGGGTTGATTCAAGGAATACCTGTGGTATAAGCAGCCTGGCGTTGGAAATTCGCTCACCACCGCCTGCGCCCTTCCGGCGCAGGCGGTTTTTTGGCTATGGCAAACCCAGCAAACACACATCGCACGAGCGGCCGGTTCAAGCGCGTGTGGCAGTGGTTCAGCACGGATTTCCTCGGTATCGTTCGGGAAATGCGGCTGAGCTATCTCCCGCCGTTGATGGTCTATCTGGCAGCCGGCGTCTCGGGATTCACGGGAATCATCGAAAGCTTCTTCGTCAAGGACCAGCTGGGGCTGTCCGCCGCATTCCTCGCCGGCCTGGGATTCTGGGCCGGATTGCCCTGGGCGCTCAAGATGCCGATCGGTCACCTGGTCGACCTCTTTTGGCAGCGCAAGTCGTTCTTTGTTTATTTCGGAGCGCTGCTGATGGCGGCCGGCCTGCTGATCATGGTGGGGCTGACCGGCTACCGGGAGTGGATGGCGGGCGTTCTGCCGACGAACGTCTGGTACATCATCTCCGCGCTGATATCGCCCGTCGGATTCGTGTTCCAGGACGTGGTGGCCGATGCCATGACGGTGGAGGCCGTCCCCCGGCACACGCCGGACGGCGAGCCGATCCCGGACGGCGAGCTGCAGCGTATGCACATCACCATGCAGACGCTGGGACGGATCGCCATCATCGGCGGTGCCGCCCTGGTGGCCGGAATCGGCGGCTGGCTGGCCAAGACCCTTTCGTATGCCGCGATGTACTGGATCTCGCTCGTCATACCGCTGATCTCGATCGCGGGCGTAACCCTGGGAGATATCAACACTGGACTGCGCCGGCGAAGCTACCGGAACCGGGGCTTTTCCGAGGCAGAGGTCCGCAAGATGCTGCACGCCGAGAGGCCGACCCTGGCACCGAACTGGACCATCCTGGGCGGCAGTGCGGCCTTCGTCGCCGTGAGTCTGGTGCTGGGGCTGTCCGATCTGGCGGTCAGGATGGAGGCGATCTTCCTTGCCTCTCTGGCCATCATCGGCTATCTGATCCGCCAGCTCCTGGCGCCCATGGCGCCGGACAAACGGCGCGAGATCATCGGCATCGCTGTGATCGTCTTCGTCTTCCGCGCCATGCCTTCGATCGGAGCCGGAGCCAGCTGGTGGCAGATCGACGTGCTCGGGTTCGACGAAGCCTTTTTCGGCACCCTGCGCCAGATTTCAGCGATCCTGGCCATTACGGGCTTGTTTGCCCTGCGGGGCTGGATGAGCCGCCGTCCGATCCCGTACCTGGTGGTGTTTCTGTCGCTTTACGGCTCGGTGATGATGCTGCCCTTTATCGGCATGTTCTACGGACTGCACGAATGGACCGAACGGGTGCTCGGGTTCGACGCGCACGCCATCGCCTTGATCGACACCATGGCCGATTCCCCGCTGGGGCAGGTCGCCATGGTGCCCATGCTGGCCTGGATCGCGCGGGAGGCGCCCCAAGAACAGAAGGCCACTTATTTCGCGGTCATGGCGGCTTTCACCAACCTGGCGCTTTCCGGCGCCAGCCTCGGCACCAATTACATGAACCAAATTTTTATCGTCGAACGCGGCAGCTACGGCGAGCTGGGCCGATTGATGATCGCCGTGAACCTCATCAGCCTGATCCTTCCCATCGCGACGGTCCTGCTCGTCAACCGTTGGAGCTTTCGGCGGCCCGCAAACGCTGCGGTTTGAATTCATAGGTGGATCATCATGAAACTTGGAATCATCGGCCTGCCTCTCTCCGGACGTTCAACAACCTTTGAAGCGCTGACCCGCCAGGGTGGAGAGACCGCCGCCCGCGGGGAGGACCGCCTGGCGGTGGTGCGTGTGCCGGATGAGCGGGTGGACCGGCTCAGCCGGATGTTCGAACCCCAGAAGACCATCTACGCCCAGGTGGAATACTTTCTGCCCGGGCCGGGCAGCCAGAAAAAAGAGGCCAATTCCTGGCTGCCCGTGAAGGACTGCGACGCCCTGATCCTGGTGGTTCGCAACCACGGCCCCCTCCGCCATCCGGTTGCGGATTTTCAGACAGTCGACCAGGAGCTGATCCTCTCCGACCTTGTACAGGTGGAAAAACGGCTGGAGCGCATCGAGCAGGATCATCGGCGCGGGAAGAAAATGAACGCCGAGGAACAGGCGCTGCTGACCGAATGCCGCAAACGGCTGGAAAGCGAAACCCCGCTGCGCCACTGCCCCGAGCTGGCCGACGCCAAACCGCTGAGGGGGTTCGCGCTGCTCACCGCCAAGCCCATGCTGGTGGTCTTCAACAACGAGGAGTCCGACCTGCAGATGCCGGAGATCGGGGAGCTGGCCGCCAAAGAAACCTGCCTGACGCTGCGCGCCAAGATCGAACAGGAATTGGCACGGATGAGCCCGGAGGAGGCGGCCGAGTTTCTTAAGGAGTACGGGATCGGGGACTCTGCGATGGACCGCATGATCCGTTTGTCCTACGAGGTCATGGGTCTGATGTCCTTTTTCACGGTCGGCAGCGACGAGGTGCGCGCCTGGACGCTCCGCCGCGGCACACCCGCGGTGGAAGCGGCCGGTGTGATCCACAGCGATATTCAGAAAGGATTCATCCGGGCCGAGGTGATCAGCTACGAGGATCTGATGGCGGCCGGCTCGACCGCCGAAGCGCGACGCCGGGGGACCTTCCGCCTGGAAGGCAAAACGTATGAAGTCCGGGACGGCGACATCATCAACTTTCGGTTCAACGTCTGAGGAGCAACCGATGACCCAAGATTCTGTTCTGGACATCGTCGCCCATGGGGCCTGGAGCGGAGGCACTCTGGTCGACAACGCCATGTATGAAAACAGAGGCATGGTGTTCAAGGGCGGCATTCCGGTCACCCGTGAGACCATTGAGGAACGCATCGGGGTCCGCACCCGCCGGGTCGCTCCGGTGGACGAGCGCATCGGGGTCTTGGCGTTCCAGGACCTGCTCGACTCCGCCGGCATCGACCCAGCACGCGTTCGGGTGCTCATTGCCGCCACCAACGTCGGCGAGGACAAGTTCGACCCCGGACCGACCAGCCTCTTTCTGTATGACCGCATCAAAAAATTAAGCCCGCAGGCGCTCGTATTCGATCTCTATGCCGGCTGCCCGGGCTTCAATGTCGGCGTGGAGGCGATTTACATGCTAGGTCTTGCGGGGATGCTGGCATCCGGCGATCTGGCCGTGATCGTCGGCGCCGAGAACATCCACCGCGCCCGGGCCTTTCCGCCGTTGGACACCGCCAACATTATCTTCGGCGACGACGCCATGGCCACGGCGCTCCAGGTCGGCGGATCCGCCGGCCGCTCCACCCCCGGCCGGATCATAGCCGAGTCGACGATCGACGCCGGTGAGAACTTCATCGACGCGATGGCGGCGGCGCTGCTGCCCTGGGCGGCCGAGGGGCGCCTGGACGGCATCATCATCGACAACCAGATGGGCCGGGTCGAATGCCGGGTGCCGGCAACCGCCGCTCGGGTCCAGCATGTACTGATGAAACGGCTCTTCCCGAAAGAGGACGCCGCCGGGGCGTTCCAGAATTTCCGCACGGCTCTCGACATCTACGAAGGCTACCGGGCCGGCTTTGCTTACGACCTGATGACCGCCGGCGGCAGCCCCCAAACGGTGCAGCGGATCGCAAGCGCCTATACGGCCTCGGGCCAATACCGGCGCCTGGCGGCGTTATTTCTAAAAAAGGGGGAGACCGTCCGCCTCAGCCTGATCGAAGGCTCGGCCGACGCGATCGGCGCTCCCGCCAAGGGGGTCATCGGCACGTTCACGCGCAGCCACGGCTGCTTTGCCGATTTCATCGAAGCTAATTTTGACCACGGTGAAGTCTATGGCGCCATGGATGGGAAAGGCGTGTTTCTGTATGCCACCCGCGGGGCCAAGGCGCATTGGACGACGTTGCTTTCCGCCAACCGGCTCACGGTGCAGGACATCGATCTGCTGATCGAACACCAGGCCAATTTCGCCATGCTGCCCCTAACCCTCGAGCAGGTACTCGCGGACGGAAAAGCCGCGGATCGAAAAAATGTCGCGCAATTTCTGGCGGAGAAGATGGTCGTCAACATCCATGAGCGCGGCAACTGCTCGGTGGTCTGCATGCAGCGGCTGCCCT
>CAZEKN010000015.1:0-18425 GCA_964512755.1 uncultured Desulfatibacillum sp.
GGTCTGACACAGCTCGTCCTGCGTTTCAGTGGGAACTCCGACGATGATGCTGGCTGCTGCTTTGATCCCAAACTTGTGGCAAAGTGCAAAGGCCTTGCGGGTCTGTTCCAGGGTGATTCCTTTCTTGAGAAAATCAAGAACCCGCTGAGATCCGCTTTCAACTCCGAAATAAAACGCCCTGAGCCCGGCTCGGTGCATTAAATCGATCAGATCTTCGTCAAGCGTGTTCACTCTCGATTCACATGCCCAGTAAATGTTGAGTTGCTTCTCGATGAGCATGTTGCAGAAGGTCGTAAGCCGATTTCGATTCAGCGTGAAATTGTCTTCTCGGAAATAGATCCCCTTTGCCCCATAAGTTTGAACCAGGAACTCTATGTCTCTTACAATCCGTTCCGCACTAAAATAAGAGTACCTTTTCCCCCAAATCGATCCAACGGAACAAAAAGTACATTGAAATGGGCATCCTCGGCTGGTGTTCATGGTGAAAACGGGTTTATCATCGAACCATTCAACACCCCAGTTGTACGGCAAATGGACGAAGTAGTCCCACGCCGGCACCGGCAGTTCGTCAAGGTTTCGGATACATGGATAACGCAGTACTCTCTCGACCGCCTGCCGATTGACGATGTCCAAGATGGCGCGCTCTCCCTCTCCTTGAACGACATGGTCAACGAAGACCGGGATCGTATCCAACGCTACCGACGCATGCGGCCCTCCGACCACCAACTGGCCATTCCACTTTCCAGCTCGCCGCAAAGCATCCAGCCGGTAGAGCATGCGTAAGGTGTCTCGATAGCATATGGTATTGGCATAAATACCGACCAAGTCGATGTCGTTGCGTTGTAGGTAATCCGTTTCGAGGAAATTACTGGGCCTTAGGTAATTGTCGATAAAAAAAACTTTATGGCCAGCTTCTCTGAGAACGGATATCAAAAAACCGATACCGATCGGAGGTCTTTTTTCAGAGGTCGAAAACGGGGTTTGAGAGGGGGCCGCTGAAGTGACGAGAAGGACGTTTCGTTTTTGGGACATCATTGGACCGGCTTCCTTCCTATAAAAAAATTGCGCTCGGAAATCACGACACCCTCAAAGGCCCTGAGAAGCTGCCGCAACTCGGACTCGGAGTACTCATAGATATGCGAATAGGTTGAAGGGATAGACTCTGCGGTGGTTCGCAATGGAGTGGATCCGACGATCACTCCACCCGGCTTGAGCACACGGTAGGCCTCCGAAAGTGTTTTTCGGGCCTGCAGCATGGTAAGGTGCTCTATCAGCTCAAAACAGATGATCTTATCGAAACTGCCGTCGGCAAATTCGATATGGGTGGAATTCATTTGGTAGAGGCTTTCCATGGAGTACAGTTTCTTGGCTTCCTGGATGGCCTCGTCGGAATAATCGATGCCGATGATGTGCTTACACGCCTGGCTCAAGAGGTTGGTGATGTAACCGTCTCCGCATCCAATGTCCAAAACCGTGTCGGAGCGGTTGAGATAGTCGGCAGCAAAAAGGGCCCGCTGCTTGATATACGGCCAGTACTTTTCGGGAGTTGCTTTGGATGAACAGCGTTCCGCGGTATTAAAATTCCACTGCTCGCCGAGAAACCTGTTTTTGATGAGCTTTGCTGGGTTTCCTGCGATGACTTTCGCCATAGGAAAGGACTTTGTCACGACCGCGCCCGCCCCTACTACTGTCCCCTTCCCAATGGTTACCCCATCCAATATAATACTCCCAGCACCCAACCAGTTGTCCCCCATTAATGTGATGCCCTTTCCAGTGTTCGGCTGTTTGGTGATGGGGAGTTCAAATGAATCATATGAATGATTTTGGGCATAAATGCCGCAGTGAGGTGCAATTACGGTCCAATCACCGATCTCAACGCCTCCCTTGGCATGAATGACTGTATAGTGGTTGATGACAACATTATTACCTATGTAAATGAAACCGGTTTCAGGGCGTAGAACAACACCGGGCTTAATATGCACATTGTCTCCGATAAATATGTTTTCGGGTTGTTCGATAATCGCTTGCGGAGAAAGTTGGCATTTCTGACCAATGCGCAAAGTTTGGCCTCCATGTCTGTGAATGCTTATAGGAGAAATGCGCTGTACGCATCTCACCGAATGGCTTAAAAGCAACTAGTATGCCATGGCAAATTTAATAAACTTTATTAAAATTTTCAGATAGTTAATCGAATAATATTATGCCAACGGTCAATTTTGTGACGATGCATGTTGTCGCTTCTGGCATAGCTCGCCGTCAAAAGGGTCAAGTGCAAGAGTGATTGTACCGATATTAGTTCTGAAATGTATTAAGCTTCATGCTCGAATCATCCGATTAGACATCAGTCGAGAACCAGGATGGAAATTTCCAACGCCAGTTATGCAGATAGCCTGTTTTCGGCGACGCTGACCCAGTCCAACGGATTGGAGAGTCTAGCAAACGCCGCTTTACAGCGCGGCATTGACGCCTATACGAACCGGGATTACCAGACGGCGGTCAAGGAATTCAAACGATCGGTTGGCCTCGGGAGCGGTTCGTCGTATGGCGCCGACGCCGCTCAGTACCTTGCCATGTCCTACCTGCAGCTCGACGACACCGAAAACGCCATAAAAGCCTATCAATCGGCTTTCAAGATCGATCCGTATCGGGACGACATTCATGTCAAACTGGGCAATCTTTATTTTTCCCAAGAAAAATACGATGACGCGCGGTCGGAGTATGCAGAGGCAGTTCGTTTGAACCCCAGCACGGTGAACCGTTATTCGCTCGGACAGGCCCACATCGAGCTGGGACGCTATTCCGATGCCGAAACTCAATACAACGAGATCATCCGCTTAGCCCCCGGGGAGGCGGGTGGGTATTTAGGCATGGGACAGGTCTATAGCCGTCAGGGGAAGCACGAAGAGGCGATCCGGCAATTCCAGCAGGCGGTCAACCTGGACCCGGCCCTTTATGACGCCTATGGCGAAATGGGATACAGTTACGCAGACATGGGCGACATGGAAAACGCCCAGGGGATGGTGGACACTTTAGAAGGGCTTGAACAAACCGATCTCGCAGACACGCTCAGCCGCTATATGTACAAGGTCGATCCGCCCAAGATGGTCTATGCGGCCTCATCAAGTTCTTTTCCCTACCCCATGGGTCGGGGTACGCCGCTGGCGGCCCTCAACAGCTACCTCGTTAACCCCAATGCGTCCAGAACTCTGTCCATCACGATTCAATTTGATAAACAGATGGATCGGGATTCGATCGAAAACCCAATTAACTGGCAGATCAGCCGAGCACTCGGCCAAGGCCCGGGGCAAGCATATAATTTCGGACTCTCCGTATCTCCGAATGAAGCTAGACTGGCCCCTATTCCTAACGCGGTAACTTGGGATGCAGACAATATGTCGGCGACCGTTTATTTCACGGTCGCCCAGAACGCCGCCGCCAACGCCACCATCGACCCGGCCCACATCGAGTTCAAATTCTCCGGCAAGGACATCTACGGCCTGAAAATGAACCCCAAGTTCGACCAGTTCACAGGCTTTTCCGGAGTTTTTTGATCACCGCTGGGCCAGCTTAATCCCTATGTGTAAATGACGTTGACCGGCAGCGGCGGATAGTTCCACACGCCGGGTTTCGGCAGGATGTGCTGCTCGCCGACCGTCAGCCAGTTCAGATCCGGTTTGATGTCGCGCAGCTTGCCGTCCTCGGGGGGACGCGCCTGCGAGGTGAGCGAATAGGTCGCCTGAACCGTGCAGACCCGCTCCCTTCCCTCTCTCGCCACGACGTAGTATTTCTTCACCTTGTGAGGAGACAACCCATTGGCGGCGGCAATCTGCTCCAGGTCCGTTTTCAGAAACTTCATCAGCACCAATTTGGCCACCCCGCGCTCACAAATGCGGATCAAGGCACGAGAGGCGCTGCTGCTGACATAGACCGTGGTGATTCCCCGCATTCGGCGCATGTATTGAGCCGCTACAACCGCCGCAGTTCGGCGGCCGCCCGACATGAAGGGCTGGTTGTAGTATTCGAACAGCTTCCGCTGGAGGTCTTCAGCTGTTTTTTCCCCCTTTTCGTAAAGCTCTTTGGAGATGTACCGCAGGCTGCGCGCCAAGTCCTCGGCCGCGTCACTGATCGGCCAGTCGATCCGCACATGATAATGTGAGAGGTAATACCGGTTGCGGGACTTTCCGGCGGCGTCCCGCTGGATCATGACGGCATAGTCTACCGGCAGGAGCGACCGAATAAAATTCCGGAAATGAACGGATTCCAAATACCGTGCCTGGCGGTCGCGCAGCTCCATCAGCGAGAAGCTCTCGCACCTCATCAGGTTGACTTTGGTCGTCCGGTTTTCATCGAAAAAGCGGATGTATTTCTTATGCTCGGACGGGATCGAGTCCTCGGCGAAAATGACCAGAAAGGAATTGTGAAGCTCGAACTCCTGGTCGGGTATGCGCGCGCGGGGCTTGAGCTCGCGCTTTTCCGCGAAGGGATATGCGATTTGGCGGCTGGTGAAGTTATGGTAGGAGTCGATCAGAGCGTATTGGATGAGGAATTGATCGAGGTCATCGCGCAGAAGCTCGTAGTAGGATCGCCGCAGCTTGTTGGCCAAGCTCAATTCTTCGCGGTATTGCCAGAATGCCAAGGAGCTCTCCTCTCGGTGAAAAACGCATACGCTCCTGCGTCGGGTCGATCGTCCCGCGCGAGTGTTGTTTTCTCCTATATCACATGGATACCGGATCGATAAAGAACCGATTGAATACCGCTAACGTTGCGGGTCGCAGACCTTTTTCTTGCTGTGCCGGGCAATCCAACGGTAGAGCGAATCCCGTGCCAGGTAGCTGACCAGAGCGAAAAGCAAAGACAAGACGGTGATGAGCACGAAAACGACATAGTTTTTTTCAAAGATAGACGCACCCTGCAGGCTCAGCGCGAATGTGCCGGGCAGCCGGCCCACGGTGGAGAGAACGAAAAACACACGGACCGGCAGGGTGGTCAATCCGAGGAACATGCACAGGTAGTCCTTGGGGAAACCCGGAATCAGGAAAAAAATGAAAATAACCAAAATACCCTTGTATTGAACCATCTGGTTGTACTTTTCATACGTTTCGCAACGCACGAGTTTTCGGACGATCGGTTCACCCAAAAAGTGCCCGATGCCGAAATTGATCATGGACCCGATGGTCAAACCGACGGTGGACAGAAGAAATCCGTTGAGGGCGCCGAACATGTAGCCCCCCAGAAACCCGGTCAGTTCGCCCGGAATGGGGGCAAAAAGGACCTGGCCGATCTGCAAGCCCACAAACACCAGGGTCGCGGACCAGCCCGATGAGCTGACGGCCTGCCGCAGCCATTCCCGGTCCGTTATCAGGTCATAATAGCTGAGAAGCTGGTTCCATAGCCCGGAATTTAAAAACACGAAGGCGATCAGGCAGGATGCCAGGAATATGACCGCCACCAGCGTGATGAATGCTCTGCCCATTTCAATCGATGGCCGGCCGTACCCGACCGATCACCCGCCTTTACCCTTCAACGATCATGACGCATGAAAGACATCCGAAAACGCCGCCAGCGGCTCGTTGCCTTGCTGCGCTGTTTGAGTTCCTTCTGCTGCGCCCAGCGCTCGATAAAACCGACATGGCCGGCCTGATAGGAGCGGGCCAGGCGCTCCTCGTGCACGACCACCCCCTGTTGCCCACCCAATGCCGAACGCAGGCATTCGGTTTTGATTCCACATTCAAGGCATTCCGGTGGTGTCTGCCGCAACCCGTCCGGGCCCATGGGGAAAACCGTTTCGATGGAAGCGAAACACTCCGGTGGCGTCTTGGGCTGTGAATCGGTCATGGTGCACACGGGCTTTAGTTATTTCGCCGGCTGCGGCGGCCAGCCGCCGGGTCCGGCTTCGAATTCGGAGTTCATCCTCGCCAAGTGTCCCTGGTCCGCAAAGCTGTAATAGCGATTATCACCGATGATCAGATGCTCATGTACCGTAATGCCCATGACGCGGCCGGCAAAGACGAGCTGCCGGGTGACGGCGACGTCTTCCGCCGACGGCCGGGGTTCACCCGAGGGATGATTGTGAGCGAAGATGAGAGCCGCCGCGTGATGCTGGAGTGCCGCGCGGATGACTTCACGGGGATAGACGCCGCTGGCGGTCAGAGTGCCTTCAAATAGCGTATCCATTGCGAGGACTCGATTTTTTGAATCCAGGAAAATCGCCATGAAGCACTCGCGCGTCTTATCCCGGATGGCGCCGTTCAAATAGGTGTAGAGGTCTCGAGAATTGCTGATGGCGCTCTTGCCGATGACCTTTTTCGCGAGAAACCGATCCGAGACCGCCTTGATCAGCTTGATGCCCAGCATGTTGATGGGACCGATGCCCGGCACCTCCTGCAGTTCACGGGGGTCGGCCTCCAAGACCCCTTGAAGGGTTTTAAACTTCTTCAGGGCCAGCTTGGCAGCTGTCTTGCAATCCTTGCGCGGGGTGGCCAGCGTCAGCAGCAGCTCGATCACTTCATAGTCCAGAAAACCGTCGAGCCCGGCTGTGAGAAAACGCTGCCGCAACCGTTGGCGATGCCCCGCGCCGGGGTGATCCGGTTTGCGATCCATCGGCGAACTCCCTGCGGATTCATGCGAGCATCCGGGTTGGCATCGGTTCAGTCTTCGTCCAGTTCCTGCTTCAGATCGCGCGACATCAACTGGGATAACGCCTCCCGCGGTGCAAGATTTTCATAAAGGATTCGGTAGACCTGATGGCAGATCGGCATCTCCACTCCCAGCTGGCTGGACAGGTCATACACCGATTTGGCGGTGCGCACGCCCTCGGCCACCATTCGCATCTGAGCCAGGATATCCTTCAAGGACTGTCCGGATGCGACTTTACGGCCTACGGCGTGGTTACGGCTGAGGTCGCCGGTGCAGGTCAAGATCAAATCCCCAAAGCCCGCCAGCCCGCTGAAGGTGCGCGGGTTGGCTCCCATACGCTTGCCCAGCCGCCGGATTTCGGTCATCCCCCGGGTGATCAGAGCCGCGCGGGTGTTCAATCCAAGACCCAGACCGTCGACCATTCCGGCCGCGATGGCGATCACGTTTTTCACCGATCCGCCCAGCTCGACGCCGATGGTGTCTTCACAAGTATATACCCGTAAATAAGGCGTTACAAACACCTGCTGAACGAATCGCGCCAGCGTTGGATTGCCGGATGCCACCGTCACGACGGTCGGATATTTTTTAGCCACCTCCGTCGCGAAACTTGGGCCCGACAGCACCGCCAAACGGTCATCGGCGAACTGGAGCGCCTCTTTCAAGACCCCGGTCATGGTGAGATGGGTCTGATTCTCAATGCCCTTGGAGGCGGAAACGATCAATGTTCTCGCATCCAGACGGCCGGCCAGCGCCGCCATCGTGTCACGGATCACATGGGACGGCACGACCACCACCAGCAGATCCTTGCCGGAGGCAACTTCCACAAGATTGCTTGAGGCCGTCAGTCTCGGCGATAGCGGAATTCCGGGCAGAAAGAAACGGTTCTCCCGGTGCGTATGGATCTGCTCAACCACCTCGGGTTCGAATGCCCACAGATCCACGCGCAGACCCTTGGCCGCCAAGAGATCCGCAAGGACCGTACCCCAACTGCCGGCGCCGATTACGCCGATGCACGGAGCGGGCGGATCCTGATCATATCGATGGAGCATTTTCCTCCAGTGCCTCATCCGGCTTGTCGTCTTCGTCCTTTTCGCCGAGGCGGGCGGCCCCCACGACCCGCTCGCCAACGTCCATGCCCATGAGTTTGACGCCCTGCGTATTACGGCTGATGACCGAAATTTCCCTGATCTGGGTGCGAATGATCTTGCCGATCGTCGTCATGAGCATGACGTCGTCCTCTTCGTCCACCACCAGAATCGCCACCACCTTTCCGTTGCGCGGGCTGGCCTTGATGGCGATGACACCTTTGCCCCCGCGTTTGTGCACCGGATATTCATCGATCGAGGTTCGCTTGCCGAAGCCGTTCTCGGTGACCGCGAACAGGGTCTCTCCGTAATTCAGCACCTCCATGGCGACGAGGTGATCGCCTTCGGAGAATTTCATACCGCGCACACCGCTGGCCGTGCGGCCGGAGGGCCGCACGTCCGATTCATGGAAGCGGATGGCTTTGCCCTCGGCCGATCCCAGGAAGACGTTCATGGTGCCGTCGCTGATACGCGCCGCGATCAATTCGTCGCCCTCCAGCAAATTGATCGCGATGATGCCGCCGGCCCGCGGCCGGCTGTAAGCCATGATATCGGTCTTTTTCACCAGCCCCTTCTTCGTCGCCATCAGCACGAAGGCGCCCGGAGTGAACTCCGGCACGGCCAGAACGGTGGCGAGCTTCTCGTGCTCTTCCATGTTCAGCAGGTTGACGATGGCCTTGCCCATGCTCAGGCGGCCGGCCTGGGGAATGTCGTAGCACTTGCACCAGTAGACTTTGCCCAAGTTGCTAAAAAATAAGAATGTGTGGTGGGTCGACGCCACGAAGAGCCGCTCCACGAAGTCGTCGTCGCGCGTGCCCATGGCGGTGACCCCTTTGCCGCCGCGGTGTTGGCTGCGGTAGAGCGTGATGGGGTTGCGTTTGATGTAGCCGCGCTTGGAGATGGTGACGGTCATGTCCTCTTCGGCGATCATGTCCTCGATCGATATCTCCCGAGTCTCCTCGACAATCTCGGTCAGCCGCCGGTCGCCATACTTCTGCTGGATCTCGGCCAACTCGTCTTTGATGATCTGCAGCACCAGGCGCTCGCTGGCCAGGATCTCCTTGAAGCGCGCGATGTCCATCAAAACGTTCTTGTGTTCCTCGATGATCTTGTCGCGTTCAAGCCCGGTCAGCCGTTGCAAGCGCATGTCCAGGATGGCCTGGGCCTGGGTTTCGGAAAGGCCGAAGGTGGCCATGAGCCGTTCACGGGCTTCGGCCGGTGACGCCGAGCTTCGGATCAACGCCACCACCTCGTCCAGATGATCCAACGCCACCCGAAGCCCCTCGAGGATATGAGCGCGCGCTTCGGCCTTGGCCAGATCATACCGCGTCCGGCGGATGATGATGTCCTTGCGATGCAGGACGAAGTACTCCAGCACCTCTTTGAGATTCAGCAACTCGGGGCGGTTTTTGACAATGGCCAGGAAAATAACGCCGAACGTGGTCTCCATTCGGGTGTTCTTGTACAGCTGGTTGAGGATCACCGGCGTCGCCGCCTCTTTCCGGAGCCCCAGGGCGACGCGCATCCCCTCTCGGTCGGATTCGTCGCGCACGTACTTGACGCCGTCGATCTCCTTGTCCCGGATCAATTCGGCAATCCGTTCAATCAGCTTGGCCTTGTTGACCTGATAGGGCAGTTCGGTGATGACCAGGGTGTCTGCCTGATTGCGTTTGTCCGTCTCCACCATCACCCGCGCGCGAACCCGGATGATGCCTCGTCCGGTGCGATAGGCATCGCGGATGCCCTTTTCCCCGTAAATGATGCCGCCGGTCGGAAAGTCCGGCCCGGGAACAAGGGTTATCAGCTCGTCGCAGGTCATCTGAGGGTTGTCGATGAGCGCACGCAGGGCTTCGACGACCTCCGAGAGGTTGTGCGGTGGGATGTTCGTGGCCATGCCGACGGCGATGCCGGCCGACCCGTTGATGAGCAGGTTCGGAATCTTGGCCGGGAGCACGGCAGGTTCGGTGAGCGATTCGTCGTAATTGGGGATGAAATCCACCGTCTCCTTGTCGAGGTCTTCCAGCATTTCGTGCGCCAGGCGCTGCATTCGAATTTCGGTGTACCGCATGGCCGCGGGAGGATCACCGTCGATGGATCCGAAATTGCCCTGGCCGTCCACCAGCGGGTAGCGCATCGAAAAGTCCTGAGCCAGGCGTACGATGGTGTCATACACCGCGGCGTCTCCGTGGGGATGGTATTTGCCGATCACATCTCCGACGATCCGCGCCGATTTCTTGTAGGCCTTGTTCCAGTCATTGTTGAGTTCTCCCATGGCATAGAGCACCCGCCGGTGGACGGGCTTGAGTCCATCGCGGACATCCGGCAGTGCCCGCCCGATGATCACGCTCATGGCGTAATCCAGATAAGACTTCTTCATCTCCTTTTCGATGCTGACTTCGGGTGCTCGATCCATTTGAATCTAGATCCTCTCTGCTCGAATCCTCATGGGATAGGGGATTAACGGTCGGCGGTTCTCGATCATGCCGGCGGAACGCGGGATCTTCGCGCGGCATCGCAAGCGCAGGGCGGGATTCCGGAAAAGGCCGCTGAGTCGCATCGTTGCGGATAGGCCGATAAAACTCGCCACGGCACCTGGGCTCCCGCACGGGTCCCGGCCGCCGTGGCGGCGCAACGAGACAGGTCAGGGAGTGGCAGGCTTACCTGCTGACGAACGCGCCGGCTCCCAGCAAAAGAATGACCTGGTATATGAAGACGGCAGTCAATGAATGAAACGCATAGTAGACGACACCGCCACCGACGATGGCGGGAACTGCACAGAACACCAGGATTCCCAGCTTCCGGGCGACATCCATGAGACCATCCCTCCTTTTGTTTTAATTGCTAACTAATTAGCAATATTTGTAATTCAAGTAAATAAAAATTGTGTAACGGCGGTGGATTCCGCATCAACGATCAATAATCATCGCCATGCCCATGCCGCCGCCGATGCACATGGTGATAAGCCCCGTGCGGTAGTTCTTGCGACGCATGTGGTGGATGGCCGTCACCATCTGCCGCGCGCCGGTGGCGCCGATCGGGTGCCCCAGCGAAATGCCGCTCCCCAGTTCGTTGGGCCGGTCGCTCGTCAAACCCAGCTCCCGCATGCAACCGATCGCTTGGGCCGCAAAGGCCTCGTTCAGCTCGATCAAGTCGATATCTTTGAGACTCATCCCTGCGGCCTTCAGCGCTTTCTTCACGGCCGGAACCGGCCCGAGCCCCATGTAGGCCGGATCCAGCGCCCCGGATGCAAAGGACTTGACCCTGGCGAACGGCGTGAGTCCCATCCGTTTGGCTTCCTCGGCGCTCATCATGAGGACCGCAGCCGCTCCATCGTTGATGCCCGAGGCGTTGCCGGCAGTGACGGTTCCGTCCGGCTTGAAAGCCGGCCGGAGCTTGGCCATTTTATCCATGCTGGTGTCCATGGGCCGCTCGTCGACGTTGAACACGATGTCGCCCTTGCGGTCCTTGATGACGACAGGAACGATTTCTTCTGTGAAAAGGCCCCCGGTGATGGCGGCGCGCGCGCGCTGATGGCTCAGCACACCCAGCTCATCCTGTTCGGCTCGGCTGATCTTGTAAAGAGCGGCGATGTTTTCGGCCGTGACGCCCATGTGGTAGCCGTAAAAGATCTCGTAAAGGCCGTCAAAGACCATCAGGTCCATCACTTCACCCTTGCCGGTAAGCTCCATGCGGTAGCCCCAGCGCGCTTTGGTCATCGCCATGGGCGCCAGGCTCATGTTTTCCATTCCACCGGCTACCACGACATCGGCTTGGCCGGTCATGATCGCGGCAGCCCCCATGGCAATGGCCTTCAATCCGGAGCCGCACACCTTGTTGACGGTCGCGGCCGGAGTTTCCTTGGACAGTCCAGCCCGAATGACCGCTTGTCGCGCCGGGTTTTGGCCCTGAGAGGCCTGCAGCACGTTGCCCATGATGACCTCGTCCACGGCGACCGGCTGCGCGTCACCGTTCCAGGTGCCGGCCTTTTTCTCCAATTCGATCAGCCCTTGTTCTTTCAGTGCAGCCGGAGCGGCGTCTTTCATCGCCGCGCTGGCCAAGGGTCGAAGGTGGGCTCGCTGGAGCGTTTCTCTGATCACCAGGGCGGCCAGGTCAATCGCCGAAACGTCTTTGAGGGCGCCGCCGAATCCTCCGATCGCAGTTCTCGCACCACTGACAATCACAGCCTCTCTCATCGCTTTTCCTCCATGTCGGAGCACTTATGGTTTGGGTTGCCGGTTATTTCTCATTGAATCCGCCAACGATTCGAATTATCTATTTTTATTTAAGAAATCCTGCTTATGGCTGCTGTCTGCCTATACCATACCCGCATCGCCGGGGTCAATGCAGTTCGCTATGGTCTAGCTCGAATCGAGGTCGTCCGCCTTGCGCCGCAGCCGGCGCCAGCGGTCCAGGCGATCTTTGACGGTCTTCTCGTAGCCTCGGTCCGACGGATGGTAGAAGACCCGGCCCTGCAATTCCTCCGGCAGGTAGTCCTGGGGCGTGTAAGCATCCTTGAAATCATGGGCATATTGATAGCCCCGTCCATAGCCGAGGCCCTTCATCAGGGCCGTAGGGGCATTGCGGATGTGCAACGGCACCGGCAGCGATCCGGCTGAGGCGACCGCTGCCTGAACATCGCCGTAAGCCCGATAGATGCTGTTGCTTTTGGGGGCCGTCGCAAGATAAACGGCAGCCTGAGCCAGCGCCAATTCCCCCTCGGGAGCACCCAGAAACCGGTAAGCCTCCATGGCATCCATAGCCAGCCCCAGGGCCAGGGGATCGGCATTGCCGATGTCCTCGGAGGCAAACCGCACCATGCGCCGGGCGATGTAAAACGGGTCCTCGCCCGCCGAAAGCATGCGGGCCAGCCAGTAAAGGGCGGCATCCGGATCGCTGCCGCGCAGGCTCTTGTGCAGGGCGGAAATCAGATTGTAATGCGATTCGCCGGACTTGGCGTAAAGCAGGGCCTTTTTCTGCACGGCCTGCTGCACATGGGCCAGGGTGATGCGCCCGGCTGCGGCCGTTCCGACCTCGGCCAGGGATGCGGCGGCCTCCAAGCTGTTCAAGGCCGAGCGGGCGTCACCGTCAGCCAGATGAACGATTGCTGCCAGGGCATCGTCGTCCAGGATCGATCGCGGCCGTCCGAGTCCGCGCTCTTCGTCGGCCACCGCCTGAGCCACAATAACGCCCAGGTCCTCGTCGGTCAGGCGATTCAGGGTGATCACCCGGCAGCGGGACAGCAGGGGCGCGATCACCTCGAAGGATGGATTTTCGGTGGTGGCGCCGATCAGGGTGATCAGACCGCTTTCCACATGCTGGAGGAATGCATCCTGCTGAGCCTTGTTGAAGCGATGAATCTCGTCAACGAAAAGCACCGTGCGTCGACGGTGAAGCCGCTGCTGCTCGCGAGCCGCTTCGATGACCGCTCGAATCTCCTTGACTCCGGAGAGCACGGCGGAAAAATGCACGAAGTGCGATCGGGTGTCGGCGGCGATGATCCGCGCCAGGGTGGTTTTGCCGCATCCCGGAGGCCCCCACAGGATCATGGAAAAGACCCGGTCCTGCTCCGCTGCCAGGCGGATCAGCGAACCCTCCCCGACGGCCTGCGCCTGGCCGATGAACTCGGCCAGCCGACGGGGCCGCATGCGTTCGGCCAGTGGTCGCCGCCCTTCACGGTCCGCTTGGCTGTGATAGTCGAAGAGGTCCATGCATCCTCTTGCCAATTAGCCCGGAGGATTGACTGCTGAGGACTGAGATGGAAAAAAGTGCACGGAGTGCACCCACTGCTCGGCCCTCATTGTTCGCCCTTTTTTCCCCGGCGCTCGCGCTCGCGGAAGACCAGGCGGATGGGGGTCTTGTCCAGGCCGGTCTGATCGCGGATCTGGTTGAGCAGATAACGCTTGTAGGAGAAATGCACCGCTTCCGGATGGTTCACGAAGAATAAAATCGTCGGGGGTTTGGCTGCGACTTGCGCGGCATAATAAAATTTAACCGGCCGGCCGCGGAGCAACGGGGGAGCGTTTTTCTGGATCGCGATTTCAAGAATTCGGTTCAACGGCCCGGTTCCGATTCGTTGTTCGAACTGTTGATAGACCGTGTTCACCGTACTGAAAATTCGGTTCACTCGGCGGCCGGTGCGGGCGGATACGGTCAATGCCGGGGCAAAATTGAGGAACTTGGCCTTAAACCGCAATTCGTCGATCATTTTTTTTTCGCGCAGACCGCTGGACTCGGCCAGATCCCACTTGTTGATCGCCAACACGCAGCCGCAGCCACGCTCGTAGGCATACCCGGCGATGGCGATGTCCTGGTCGGTGACTCCCTCCGCCGCATCCAAGACGACGACGGCGACATCGCAACGTTCAAGGCTGCGCAGCGCCTTGATCACTGAAAACTTCTCGAGTTTCTCCGACACCCGCCCCTTGCGCCGGATGCCGGCCGTATCGACGAGCAAATAGGAACGATCCTTGTGCCGATAAACGGTGTCGATGGCATCGCGGGTGGTACCGGGCCGGGGGCTGACCACCAGCCGATCTTCGCCGAGCATGCGGTTGATCAGCGAGGATTTGCCGACGTTCGGCCGCCCGACGATAGCGATCCGGATGATGGCCGGATCGTCTTCCGATGCAGTCGGGGTCTCGGCCGGAGGCAGCGCCGCCACGAGCGCATCCAAGAAATCGTTCATTCCGTAACGATGCTCGGCGGAAATGGGGTACAGCGTTCCCAACCCCAACCGGAAGAAATCCGCCAGCAGGACCTCCTGCTCCGGACCGTCGATTTTGTTCACGGCATAGAGCACGGGTTTGCGGATACCCCGCAGGATGTCCAGCAGATCCCGATCGAACGGCGAAAGCCCGGCCCGGCCGTCCAGAACGAACAAGAGGGCATCGGCTTCATCAATCGCCTGATCGATCTGGATGCGAATCTCGGCCGAGAAGTCATCGACGTCGGCAAAGCCACCTGTGTCGACCACCGTGAAGCCGATCTCGTTCCAGCTCGCGCTGCCGTAATGCCGGTCGCGGGTCACTCCCGGGAGGTCGTCAACCAGGGCGTCTTGGGTCCGGGTGAGTCGGTTGAAAAGAGTCGATTTGCCGACATTGGGTCGGCCTATGATCGCGACGATGGGGTTCATGGGTTCGGGGGAATGCGCTGCTGCGATCAGCCCGGCGACTCCAGCACAAACATCGATGGGGTGACCGGGATGTCGGCCCAGTATTTCTCAACCACCAATTGAACCTGGGCCTTGGTCTGATGATTGCTGATCACCAGGCGGCTGGGCACCCGATAGCCGTCGACCAGCTGCATTTCGAGGAAGTTAGCCTGGAAGACCATGCTTCCGGACATGTCGTATACTTCAACCTGTCGAACCTCGGTCTTGCGTTCATCCAGAAAAATTTTCTGATGCGCACCCCAGATTCGATCCAGGAGAAGCACATACCCGTCTCCGGACGCAACCGGCTGCAGCCGGGCCGCGCGGTGCTCCCGAATCGGTATTCGTCCGCGCAGGAGCGCAATGATGTCACTGGACTGAATCGGAATGGACAGCAGCCGATCGAAGTCCGGGTCGCTGGATCGGATCTTCTTGACCGGCAGCCGCGGCTCCTGGCCGTCCTGATAGTACAGCCATTCGCCGTCGCTCGCCATGCGCACCGCCGGAAAACCCGACGCGAAGAGCACCACGCTGAGCCGCAGCGGATCGGAGCCGATCCAGGCCACGCGCTCATCCATCTGGATCTTGCCGTCTTGTTTGATCGTCAACCGTCCAATGCCTTTGAAGTTCCGGAGCTTTTCGTTCGTGTGCTGCAGCCGTTCCAGAACCGCCCGAGCTTCCGCGCTGTCAATGGGAGCGTCAGGGCCCACCGCAGACTCGGGCAATGTCGCGCAGCCGATCGGCATCAACCCCGCAAGAATCAACACGCCAAAAAGCATCCAACGCATCATGAAACGGTTAAGAAATCGAATTGCGCTCATCGTCCCCTCGCCGCCGCCCTACTTGAGCTGCCGAATTTTTCTCTGCAGCGCTTCCTTCTCTTTGAGTTTTTCGATGTCTTTGTCTTTTTCTTTTTCACGCTTGACCAGGGATTTCTGATAGTATTTCAGGGCGTTCGGCTTGTCGTTCAGTTTCAGGTAAGCATCCCCCACGTGCTCCAGGATAACGGGGTCCTCCGGGACGATTTCAGAAGCTTTCTTCAGATAGGCCAAGGCTTTCTGATAATCACCCTTCTTGTAGTAAACCCATCCGAGACTATCGGTGATGAATCCGTCGTCCGGCTTGTATTTGAGAGCCTCCAGGATCAGCTGCTCGGCTTCATCCAGGTTCTGGCCGAGATCGGCATAGGTGTATCCCAGGTAGTTGAGCGCGCTGGCATTTTGGGGCTCTAAGGCGATCACGCGGCGCATCGCCTCGATCGAGGATTCCTTCTTCTTCTGTTTGTCATAGACGACTCCCAGCCTGAAAAGGTACCTCGAATTATTCGGGTCTTTATCCAGCGCCTGATTGAGATGACTCTCAGCTTCATCGTAACGTCCGGATTCTTCATAAATCGACGCGAGGTAGTAATTGATTTCGGCGTTTTCCGGATTTTTTTGAGCCATTGTCTGGAGCTGCTCGATCGCCTCCTGGACCTTGCCCTGCTCCTGCAGAATGAAGGCGATGTGAACCACCGCGTCCTGGAAGAACCGCGACTCGGGTGCAACCTGACGGAATTCGGGCAGGGCTTCCGCGTTTTTTTTAAGGCCAAACAAGCTGTATCCCTTGAGGTGATGGAGATCCGGACTCTCGGGCGCCGCCTTCAACATGCCGTTTACGATGTAGAGTGCCTCCTCGAAGCGTTTTGCGTCGACATACACTTGAATGACCTGCAGAATGACTTCGAACTCGCTACGACTGCGCTCGCCGAGGCGCTTAAGAATCTCATCGGATTCGGACTTCATCCCGATCTGACGGTAATAGAGCGCCAGATCGAGGAACGCGCGGCTGTTGTCCGGATCGCGGTTGAGGATCTCACGGTTGAGTTTTAAAACCTCTTCGCGTCGACTGTGTTCGCGGGCCAGCTTGAGCAACTCGAACAGCGGCTCCAGGCTCTCCGGATCGACTTCCGCACTCCGTCGGAAGGCGGTTTCAGCCAGCGCCGGCTTCCCTTTGCCTGAATAGACCCGCCCCAGCAGGAAATAACCGGCATAGGATCTCGGAAATTTCTCCACCAGCTTCTCCAATACCCGTTGCGCGTCGTCCAGTTGGTTGCGCTCGAGGTAGAGTCCGCCGAGGAGCGAATAAATTTTCTCCTGGGAAGGATCGATATCGATCACTTTCTCGTAAACGCGGATTGCGGTATCGATTTGTTTACGAATCTGTTGAATGCCGCCGTAAAGGATCAGTCCCTTGGTGTCGTCGGGGTGCTTGGCCAGCAGCTCTTCGAGAACCTCAAGGGCTTTGCCTTCCTCCTTATTCTGCAGAAAAATGGTCGCCAGCTCACGGCGCAGGTAAGACGAATCCGGGTCGATTTCAATCGCCTTTTTTAGCCATACAATCGCTTGATCGTTATGACCGGATCGGCGCTCCCTCTGAGTGGCTAAAAAGTAGAAATATTCATTTTCCGGTTTTTCATATAGGGGCCGAGACGTTTCTGGAGTCCGGGCCTCTTCGCTCCCGCTCGGGGTAACCGTTCCGGTCGGGTGGCTGCACGCGGATAGCATGAACAGAAAGCAGATCATTACCGCGGCGGCTGTTCGCTGATGTTTCATCTGAAGTGTTCCTGATGGCTGGCGAAGAGAGTCACGTGGACGGCAGTGTCACTCCATGCCGGTGTCTTCTGCATAGGATGCAAAGTCGGGGATTTCGCGTTTAAAAAATTCGCGCATCTTCCGGATGATGTTTTTTTCAACCTGCCGGACCCGCTCTCGCGATATTCCGTAGCGGTCACCGATCTCCTGTAGGGTAACCGGATTATCTGAAAAAATCCGAAGCTCGAAGATCTCGATTTCCCGCGCCGTCATTTTTTTGCGGAACTCGGAGATCTTGTTGTGCAGCAGCAGCTCGATTTCCTTCTTCGACACCTGATCTTCCACCGACTCGCTATCGGTGCTGAGGAATTCGATCCGTTCGGTTTCGGAATCATTCTTGAGCGGCGCATCCAACGAAACATCCCAGCTGTCCAAGCGCTGGTCCATATCGACGATTTCGCGCTCGGAAACGCCGAGCCGTTCGGACAGAAGCTTTGGTTTCGGGTCGAACCCCTGGTCGATCAGATGCTGCTTTTCTTTTTTCAGTTTGAAGAACAGCTTGCGTTGTCCCTGGGTCGTTCCGATCTTGACCAATCGCCAGTTGTCCATGATGAATTTCAGAATGTAGGCCTTGATCCAAAAAGAAGCATAATAGGAAAATTTGACGTTCTTGTATGGATCGAACTTCTTAACGGCCTGCATAAGCCCGATGTTGCCTTCTTGAATTAAATCTAGCAGGTTTTGCATCCAAACCCTCTGAAATTCAAGAGCAATTTTAACTACGAGTCTGAGGTTGGCAGTGACCAGGGCATACGCAGCATCTTTGTCGCCCTGCTCTCTAACCCGCAATCCGTATTCACGCTCCTCCTCGCGTGTCAGCAGACGGTATTTGCTGATCTCGGAAAGATAGCGCTGCAGCGGATCGAACTTGACAAGCGCCTTGTCGGAATCGTCCGATTTAGTGTTCTTCCCGACTTTCTG
>CAZEKN010000016.1:0-18223 GCA_964512755.1 uncultured Desulfatibacillum sp.
GTTGTTCAATCAGTACAGCGTCATCGCCGTGAACCCGGCCAAGTGCAGCAAGGCGCAGCTGGATTTGGCCACGAAATTCAGCGACTGGATTGCCGGTCCCCAAGGGCAGAAGGTGATCCGGGAATTCAAGCTGGAAGGCAAGCCTCTGTTCACCGCCAACGCCAAATGAAGCGGCGAAACACCCGAACACCGGAAAACCTTTTAACATGGATTTCCTGATTCAAGGGTTCTTGAAAGCGATCGAATTGCTGTTTGCCGGGGACGCGGAGACCTTTTCGGCTGTCAGCGCCACGTTGGTCGTTTCAGCCTATTCGCTGCTGGCAACGCTGGCGATAGGCCTGCCGCTGGGCTTCTGCCTGGGATATTTTGATTTCAGGTTCAAGAAGCAGGTGCGGGTGGTGGTGGACACGCTCCTTTCCCTGCCCACGGTATTTATCGGTCTGGTGGTTTACGCCTTTTTCACCCACCGAGGACCCTTGGGGGAATGGGGCCTGCTGTTCACCCTGCCCGGCATCGCCGTCGGTTTGACCATCCTGGCGCTGCCAATCGTGATCGCCCTGAGTGCGACGGCCGTGGAGAGCATGGACCGGCAGCTGCGCGTGATGCTGATCTCGCTTGGGGCCAACCGGCGCCAGCTCTTCCTGAGCACCCTCTGGGAGGCTCGGCTCCCCATATTGGCCGCCGCGCTTACGGCCTTTGGCCGGGTCATGACCGAAGTCGGTATCGCCATGATGGTCGGCGGCAACATCAAGTGGCAGACCCGCACGATCACCACGGCGATCGCACTCGAAACCAACAAGGGCGAGTTCGCCATGGGGATTGCACTGGGTCTCGTTCTCCTGTTGATCGCCTTCGGCGTCAACGTTTCAGTGTCGTCCCTGCGAAAAAGGTATTGAGGTGGGTTCGGCTCTTTACACCATACGGGGCCTTGAGCATGTCTACCGCGACAAGCCGATTTTAAGAATCGACCGGCTTGAGATTCCGAGCGGCTCGATCGTCGGTGTGATCGGGCCGAACGGCAGCGGGAAGAGTACTTTTTTGAAGTTGGCCGGGTTCGTCGAAAAGCCCACCGCCGGTGAGATCATTTACGGCGGAAAGCCTGCGGTCCCTTTTGCGTCGGAAGTGCGCCACAAAGTGAGCCTAATGCCGCAGGAACCATTTCTGATGAAACGCACCGTTCTGAACAACGTCGCCTACGGTCTCAAAATCCGCAGGGACCTCAGCCGGCTGGAGCAGCGCGTTCACATCGCCTTGGACTGGGTCGGGCTCGATGCCGGTGAGTTTTCCAAAAGACCATCTTATGCACTGTCCGGCGGCGAGGCTCAGCGGGTCGCGCTGGCTGCACGCCTGATCCTGAAACCCGAGGTGCTGCTTTTGGACGAACCCACCGCCAGCATCGATGCATTGAGCGCGCAGCTCATCAAGGACGCCGCGCTTAAGGCGCGGAGCGAATGGGGGACGACCCTGATCATCGCCAGCCACGACTGGCAGTGGCTTTACGGCGTGTGCGACCGGGTCGTTCATCTGGTGCGGGGCCGGCTCATGGGCTCCGGCCGAGAAAACATTATTTTCGGCCCCTGGCAGCCGGGGGAAAACGGCCTGTGGGAGAAGGTGCTCTCCGACGGGCAGCGCGTCGTGGTGCAAAAGCCGCCGGAAGCCATTTCGGCGGCCGTCATCGACCATGCGGCCATTGTCCCGGCCGACCGGCTTCTTCCGAGCGGGGAGAATCAAGTCAGATTATCCGGCCTCATCACCCGCCTGGCGCTGGAAAAAGCCTCAGGGGATATCGTCGGGTCGGTTCTGGTTGCCAACATCCCGTTCACGACAACCCTGACGGAGAAGGAGGTTGTCGAAAGCGGGCTCTATCCCGGGCGCCGGGTGCATCTTCTGTATGATGTGCGGAACGTAAGGTGGTTTTAAGTCATGAAAATCTATTTGGGGTTCGACGATACCGACAGTTTGGATTCCGATTATGGGACCGGAAAGGTCGCGCGCTGGTTCGCCAACGACTTGCCCGACGGCTGCCGGTTATGGGGGGTGGTGCGCCAGCAGCTGCTGGTTGATGATGCGATCCCTTATACGTCCCACAACAGCGCGGCCTGCCTCGTCATCGAGTCGTTGCGCAACGGCGACCTGTTGCACGAATTGACCGACCGGGCGGTAAGGCATCTGGAGCGCCACGCCGCTGCCGGAAGCGATCCGGGTCTCTGCGTGGCCGCCGAAGGCTCATCGGGGTTGGCCGGCCTCACGGACGTCGGTCTGGCGTGCACGCACCGGATCGTAACCCAGCAAGAGGCCTTGCGCGCCTGCTCGGGAATTCATTTGTCCGGACATGGAGGTTCCAACGACGGCATCATCGGGGCCGCCGCGGCGGTGGGATTGACGGCATCCGGCTGGTACGGGCGATTCATCGAACTCGAACACCTGCGCCGGCTGCCGTCCGAGTTGGGGGTGGACGAGTTGGAAGAGCAGGGCATCCGCATCATGGCCATGGACCGGGATGCTCCCGTCCCGAAGCCTGCCGACCGCGTGCGGACCCAGAACTGGCTGCGGCCGCGCCTGTTGGGCGGTCAACCGGTGCTGCCGGTCGTGCAACAAGCCCCCGGCGTATGGGAAACCTTGGGCGGCCGACGAGGCCGCAAGAACGGCGGTCATTCCGCCGGCGGCAGCTGAAACCCTCTTCGGTATCGGCTTAGCGTTTTGCGGCCTTGCGATAGGCCTTGATGAAACCCATCAGCTTCTGCGCCTGCTGTTCCATGTATTCCGCCCATAATCCCAGCGTCTCTTCGCCTTCCGGGGTCAATTCATAGACCCGTTTGGCCGGCCCCCGGTCCTCCGTTTTCCATGAGGATTGCACCAGACCCGTTGATTCGAGATCTCTCAAATGGCGGTAGATCATGCCTGGCGGCGCCGGGCCTTCCACGAACCCGAACTCCTGAATGGTTTGAATGATCTCGTAGCCGTATGACGGCTTGCGCCGCAGGCTCATGAGAATGGAGGGCTGGATGTAGCGCTCCGCTTTCCCGGAGCCAGTCCGGTGCGGGATGCGCCGGCGGGATATTTTTGTTGACATATATCCTCCAAGGATATATATGTTAATCAGGCCTTACTGAATGGCCTACTATACCGCAGGAGGTCTGCCATGGCGATCAAAATTTTTGTGCGCGAACGGCGCAAGGTTGAAAAGGGAGAAAAAAAGCCGCGCTTCCGCGTGGTCGCGGTGAGCGGCGGCGATCTCCAAATCTATGCGGAGCACTTCCGCAAGAAGGAGCTTGAGCAGATCGCCCAGGAAACCGGCGCAGCCGTCGTCTGGCTGGATGCCGGCAAGGGCAAGGGCGGCGGCGAGTCCGACAAATGACGGCTGCTACTGGTGAATGACGGTCCCGACGTGCTTGCCTGCCAGCGCATCCCAGATGTGCTCGGGATGATTCAATGCGTCGATGATCTGGAATTCCTTGAGGCATTTGGCGCGCTGGATCAGCGTCAACACCGGCCTTTCGACGATGAGGTCATCCAGGTCCCTCTTCAGCAGGGCTGCGGCTGAAATGCGTTTGAAGAAACGGAGATTCTTGCGCTTGGCCGGCGGCACTTTCTTGGGGTCCTGATCGTAGAGCCCCTTTTCATCCTTGAGGTAGATCAGGCTGCGGGCGCCGATGTTCTCCGCCAGCAGAAACGCGCCGCAGTCCGTGCGGTGCGGCGGGATCGAACCGATCTCCGGCGGATGTTCGAAAAATCCGTAGGGCGGAATACCGTAGGTGATCGGCAGGAAGCCGAGGCGGCAGAACATGGTGAGTTGCTCCAGGTTGTCGCCGTGTCCGATCTTCACCCCGCCGTGTTTGGACAGCAGGACCGACAGCATTTCGGCGTTCTGCCAGGAGACCTTGTCGCCGAGCTTGGATAGCACGCCGGGCGGCATTCCCAGGTCCACCCCGATACTGTAGACGTGCCGCGCCCGGGTTCCGCCTCCGGTCATCAGAAGGATCTTGTATTGGTCCTTGGCCTGGATGAGCACGTCGAGGATCGGCAGCAACGCCTTGGCGCCCCGGTCCATAATGCTCTGGCCCCCGATCTTGATGACGTTGATATCGGGATGCATGCGGAAGTACTCTTTGGCTTCCGTGTGCTGGAGCAGCTTCTTGCTCACGAGCGATTCTCCCATCAGCCGGGAGTCGATGTGCAGCCTCCCGATGGCGCCCTTTTCCTTTACCAGTTTCGGCATCTGTAGTCCCTCTCGTGCGGATCGGTGGTAGACCGCTCTATAATGGCGAAGCTTGCGGCTTGTCAAGTCTTCATCCTCATCTCCTCATCTCCTCATCTTGACCTCTGCATCCTGACGACATAGAACAAGCTCGACGGTGAAGGGCCGTTCCAGTTCGTTCCGCTTATATCATCAAGGAGGCCCGTTTGAACTATTTAGCGCATCTGTTTTTTTCAGATCCTTCGGAGGATGCCTTACTCGGCAGCCTGCTGGGGGATTTCGTCAAGGGGAACCCCGCCGGCCGCTTCCCTTCAGCGGTGGCGGATGCGATCCTTTTTCACCGCAAAATCGATTCGTTTTCGGACAGCCACCTCATCACGCGCCGCAGCCGGGACCGCATCAGCCCATTGAGGCGGCGGTTTGCCGGAATCATCGTCGATGTTTGCTACGACCATTTCTTGAGCCGAAATTGGCAGCAATTCAGCCCGGTTGGTTTGGAATCTTTCGTCGGCCGGGTTTACTTCGTCCTGAGCAATAACCAAGCGATGCTGCCGGAGCGGCTTCTTCGCGTTCTGCCGCGCATGATTTCAGAAAATTGGCTGGGCAATTATACCCAATTGAGAGGAGTGGGCGATGCGCTCGACCGCATCGCTGGGAGACTGTCCCGAGGCGGGGATTTCAAGGGTGCAGTTGCTGAAATTGATGCCAATTATCGGGATCTCGAGGCGGACTTTTTGGAGTTCTTTCCCGATCTTTCCACCTTCTGCGCGGACTGGAAACAAGGGCACCATCCGGATGCGGGCAACCCTCCAGCCGGATGGCCTGCCTGAGAGGTCAGTGAAGCTTGGACGGATCGCAGCGGAGGTCGTTTGGCCACAGGGGGTCGTGGGTACATACCATGAGGATCGCCCGGACAAACGCCTCGGGTCGGTGCAGGAAATGCCGGATCAGCTCGTCGGCGCTGTGCGCGAGGGCCAAATCCCAAAGCGCCCTGCGCGCTGAGTCCCAGAGCGCTTCTTGGAGCTCCTCCTGGTTGGGAAAGGCACGTTGCATCAGCTTGATGACTGCATGGCCCCAATTGATCAGCCATTCAGGGCCGCTGTAGGAATCTTGTCGATAAGCGGCATCCAACGAATCAATCAGGAGCAGGCACAAGTTGATTTCGTTCATGCAGGGATGCTACCTCCAGCAGCGGGGTCGAATTGAATCTCCCCGCCGCGAGCGGCGGGGAATCTTCCCGGTGAGGATTTGGGTGTATTCTGGATTCGCTCGCTAACCTCGCTGCAAGCAGCGGGGAATGCGCTCGCTGCTCCCGGTTCAACCGGCAATAGCCGCCATCGCATTGACCGCCGCATCGATTTCAGCCTCGGTGGTAAACGGCCCCAGGCTGAAGCGCACGGCTCCATTCTCCAAGGTTCCCAAATCCTGGTGGACGAGGGGTGCGCAGTGCAGGCCCGCCCGCACGGCGATTCCGAAATCGCCGTCCAGGATGGCTCCGACGTCCTCGGAGGTGTGGTGCTCCACCGTGCAGGTCAAAACCGGCAAATGGTGGTCGAGCAGGTTGACGCAATACAATCGCAACCGTGGCAACGCTCCAAGGCCGTCCCTGAGCTTTCGTAATAGAGACATCTCCCGTGCGTACGACGCGGCATAAGATTGATCCACGTAATCCAAACTTGCCTCCAAACCCAGGATCCCCAAGAGGTTGATGGTGCCGGCTTCCAGGCGATACGGATACTCCATGGTATGGTAGGGGCTCCTGGAATCGACCCCTGTGCCACCAAACCGGCTGGGCTCGGGGTCGAGCTCCGGGGCGAGAACCAGTCCGCCGATGCCGGTCGGTCCGAGCAGGGACTTGTGGCCGGTGAAGACCAGCCCCTGCACACCCCACTCATTGACTCGAATAGGAACCACGCCGGCACTTTGGGATGCATCCAGCACGAGGGGAACTCCACGGGCTCGGCAGACCGCAGCGATCTCTTGGACCGGCTGCACCGTGCCGAGCACGTTGGAGGCATGGGTCAGGACGACCAGTCTGGTGGTCGGCTTTATAGCGGCTCCGACCTGGGCCGGATCGATGAAGCCGTCCGAGTCGAACGGCACCAGGTCGAAGCTGATTCGGCCCTGCTTTTGCAGGTGGTGCAGCGGGCGCAGCACGGAATTGTGCTCCAGCCGGGAGCTCACGACGTGGTCCCCCGGCTGAACCAGGCCTTGGATCAGCAAGTTGAGCGCATCGGTGGCGTTGTAGGTGAAGCAGACCCGATGGGCCTCATCCGCTCCGAAAAAGCGGCAGAGTTTCTTTCGGACGGCCGACACCGTCGACTCGGCTTCGACCGCTCGATCGTAGCCGCCCCGGCCGGGCGAGGCGCCGATCTGTAAATAGCGATCGAGGGCGCGCTGCAGGCATTCGGCCGGCTTCGGGAAGGAGGTGGCGGCATTGTCGAGGTAGATCATCAGTGGACACCTGCGGTCAGCGCTTCATCAATTGCAGGTTTTGGGGTTCGGCAGTCCGGCCAGCCGCCGGGCTCCCTGCTTGAGGCCTTCCGGAAAAAGCCCCTCCAGCTCCAGCAGGCGGATGCCGGTTCCCTGCCGGAGCTGGTTGTTCAACGGCGCCCGCCCGTGGTAGGCGTAGAACTCGCGTAGAAAGCGGACCACCTGCCGGTGCGGATCGGTGATCACCGCAATACCGCTCTCATGGGCCAGCGCCTCGAAAATTGCCTCCGACCAATTTTCGAAATCATCGAAAAAGCCCTCGTCGTCGAAAGCAACCTCCCGGCCGGCGATCATACGCACCCGGCGGCCTTGGGGTTTTCCCTCTTCCGGGGTGTGTGCGCTCATCGCCAAACCGTCAGGCGGCCGCCAGCGCCGCCTTGATTTTCTCGGGTGTGGCCGGCAGGTCGTAGACCCACACGCCGGTCGCGTTCCGGATGGCGTTGATCACGGCCGGCGCGGTCGGCACCATGCACATTTCTCCGACGCCGGTTGAACCCAATGGACCCTTGGGCCGGGGAGTTTCCCGGATGATGACTTCCATATCGAAACTGTCCCGGATGGTCGGGAATTTGAAGGTGACCCAATCCTTGGTTTTGCCGGCCACATACTCTTCCCGCAGGGCGAAGCCGACGCCCATGTCCATGCCGCCTTCGAGCTGGCCGGTTAGGTTCAGCGGATTGATCACCGGCCCGGCGTCGACCGCCGTGGTCATTTTGAGGATCTTGACCTTGCCCGTTTCGGTGTCGACTTCAAGCTCGACCATCTGCACGGCATGCACTTGAGACTCGAAGGAGGGACCCTGACCGGTCTTAGGATCCAGAGGACCGACTTCTTCATTCTTCTTGCGGCCGACATAACGTTTGGGTTTTCCGGCGGCCTCCAGCTCCTGAGCGGTTTTGGCCCCGGTCTCCTGCATGGCGGCCTTGAGCTGCTCAAGGGCATTGATCAGTGCGTTACCGATCATATAGGTGACCCGGCTGCCGGCCGCCGGCCCGCTGGCGGCCGTATTGCCCGTGTCGCGGGTGTGCAGTCGTACCCGGTCCAAGGGGATGCCCATGAACTCGGCCGTGAGCTGGGTCAACATGGAGTCGTTGCCCTCGCCCGGGTCGGCGGCGGCGGCATAGACGCTGATGCCGCCGTCGGAGTCGAGTTCCACGGCGGCCACCGAGGCGTCGCCCGGTCCACCGATTCCGAAAGAGCCGGTGCCCAGCCCGACTCCGCGCTTTAGCTTGCCCGAGCTACCGGCCGCAGCTTCTTTGACGGCGCGCTGATAGTTCGGCCGCATGGCCTCCATCAGCTCCGGCAAAGGCCATTCCTTTACCACCCGGCCAGTGGACTTGCTTTGGCCGGGTTTCAAGAAGTTCTGCAGCCGAAACTCGAACGGATCCATGCCAAGCTTTTCGGACAGCATGTCCATGGCGCATTCCAAGGCAAAGTTGATTTGCGGGGGACCTGCACCGCGAGCAGCGCTGCCCCATGGATTGTTGGTGTAAACGAGCCGGCCGCGAGCGGAAACATTGGGAATGTGATAGGAGCCCGACAGCATCAGCAGTGCGCGGTAGGCCACCACGTGGCCGATGGAGTAGTAAGCACCGTTGTCCACGATGAAATCGTTGCAATAGGCCGTGAGGTTGCCCTTGGCGTCGGCCGCCAGCTTCACCTGCATGTCAAAGGCGTGGCGTTTCGAGGTCATCAGCATGCTTTCGGCGATACCGGGGATGTAGCGGACCGGGCGTTTGAAATGGATGGCGGCGGCCCCGGCGATGCCCTCGGAAATGATATCGATTTTGATCCCGAACTGCCCGCCGGAGAAAGCCTCGATGTAGCGCATGTTCTCCCACCCGAGCGCGCTCTGCAGCATGCCCAGATGGAAGTGGATGTTGATACTGCGGCCGATGATCACCAGCTGGTCCTCGCCGCCGGCCTCGCCCTTCTCCCAATAAGCGACGGTAGCTTCGGGTTCCAGTGGCGCCTGGTGGTTGATCTGGGTCTTGAAGCGGGCTGCGACGACGGCTGCCGAATCCCCCATCGCCTTTTCCGCATCACCTTTGATCTGCGGCTGGTCGTAACACAGGTTGGGCAGATCGGCGTGGAGCGGCAGCGCATCAGCGGTCAGCGCTGTTTCCGGATCGCTCAGCGCCGGCAGGGGTTCGAGTTTCACCTGTACCTTGGATAGTGCCTTCTCCGCATTCTCCCGGGTGTCGGCCGCTACCGCCAGAATGGGGTCGCCGATATACCGAACCTTGTCTTTGCATAGCACCGGGCGATCCGCTACCAGGTATTTCAGGACGTTGGTGCCCTTGATGTCCGCCGCTGTCAGCACGCCGGCCACCCCCGGCATCTTTTCGGCCACCGATGCGTCGATGGAGACGATGCGCGCATGCGGGAGGCTGCTGCGCAGAACCGCGAGCTCGAGTGCTCCCCTGATCGGATAGTCCGCGGTGAAATAGGCGGTGCCGCAGGCCTTGGCCATCGCCGACGGCCGCGGGTGGGGGACCCCCATGACGCCCTGCGCCGCTGTGGGCCGGACCGCCTCGGGCGTGGCCTCGCCGCGCAGAAAACGCCCGGCCAACTGCACCGCTTCGATGATTTTCACGTAACCGGTGCACCGGCACAGGTTGCGGCGTAAGGCCTGCTTGATATCACCGACCGTGGGGTTCGGGTTCGCGTCGAGCAGCGCCTTGGCGGCCATGATCATCCCGGGCGTGCAGAATCCGCATTGGATCGCACCGGACAGAACAAAGGCTTCCTGGATGAGGTGCGGGTTGTCCGGCGTGCCCAGCCCCTCCACCGTGATGACATCGGCATCTTCCAGGTCGGCCATCCGCGTCAGGCAGGAACGCGCTGCCTTGCCGTTCACCACCACGGTGCAGGCGCCGCATTGCCCCTTGCGGTCGCAGGATTGCTTGGCTCCGGTCAAGCGCAGATCTTCCCGCAGCACTTCCAGCAGAACGGTTCCCGCATCGACGATCAGCTCGCGCCAAGTTCCGTTCACGCGCAGTCGAATTTTTTTCATCCGGTCCTCTCCTCTCTCATTCTTCAAGCAACATTCGACCAACCGGTCACGTTGCGTCGGCCTCTATCACAATCTGTAAATTTAATCTACCGTTCGTAAGGGTGATCAATCGGGCTGCATGAAAGGGTAACGATAGTCGGTTGCAGGGACGAAAGTCTCTTTGATCGTGCGCGGACTGACCCAGCGCAGCAGGTTGAGCAGGGTGCCGGCTTTGTCGTTGGTTCCGGAGGCCCGCCCGCCGCCGAAAGGCTGCTGGCCGATCATGGCGCCAGTGGGCTTGTCGTTGATGTAGAAATTGCCGGCGGCGTTCACGAGGATGCGCTTGGCGACGACGATGGCCTGCCGCTCGCGGGCGAAGATGGAGCCGGTCAAGGCGTAAGGTGAGGTCTGGTCGCAGATCCGCAGGGTTTCCTCGTAGCGGTCGTCGTCATAGAGGAACACGGTCAGCACCGGGCCGAAGATCTCTTCCGCCATCGTCTTGAAATCGGGTTTTTCGGTTACGATGATCGTCGGGTGGATGAAGTAGCCGATGCGGTCGTCATAGCTGCCTCCGGCGACGATCTCGGCGTCGGACGCTTTGCGTGCAAACTCGATGTAACCGACGATCTTGTCGAAGGCGGCCCGGTCGATGACGGCATTGACGAAATTTGAGAAGTCTTCCGGCGGGCCCACCCGGATCGAGCCGATCATCTCCAACAGCAGATCCTTGAGGGACGTCCACATCGATTTAGGGATGTAGGCTCGGGAGGCGGCCGAGCATTTCTGCCCCTGATACTCGAAGGCGCCGCGCACCATGGCGACCGCCACCGCTTGAGCGCCGGCGGACGGGTGGACGAAGATGAAGTCCTTGCCGCCGGTTTCACCCACCAGCCGGGGATAGGTGCGGTAACCTTCGATATGGGTGCCGACCGTTTTCCAGATTTCTCGAAACACCTCGGTGGACCCGGTGAAATGCACGCCGGCCAGCTCGGGGTGTTTCAACAGCACCGGACCTATCTGGCTGGCGGAGCCCGGTACAAAATTGATGACGCCGTCGGGCAACCCGGCTTCATGGAAAATCCGCATCAGGTGATAGGATGAATAGACCGCCGAGGAGGACGGTTTCCAAATTACGGTGTTGCCGAGCAGGGCGGGAGCGGCGGTGAGGTTGACACCGAGGGCGGTGAAATTGAAAGGCGAAATCGCAAAGACGAACCCTTCCAACGGCCGGTATTCCATCTGGTTCCATACGCCGGGGGACGATATGGGCTGCAGGCCGAACAGCCGGGCGGCATTCCAGCAGTAGAACCGCAGGAAATCGGCGCTTTCGCAGGCGGCCTCGATCTCGGCCTGATAGACATTTTTGCCCTGACCCAGCATGGTGACGGCATTGATCCGCATGCGGTGAGGTCCCGCGATCAGATCGGCGGCCTTCAGGAAGATCGCCAGCCGGTCCGCCCAGGCCATTGCGGCCCAGGTTTTGGACGCCTTGCGGGCGGCCTCGACGGCCATGGCGGCTTCCTCCGGGCCGGCTATATGGTAGGCGGCCAGGCGGTGGCGGTGGTCGTGGGGAACGATGCAGGCGGCCGTTCGGCCGGTCCGCACCTCGCGGCCGCCGATGAGGAGCGGAATATCGATTTCCTGGCTTCTGAAATCGCTCAGGGTGGAGGCTATCCGGCTTCGCTCCGGACTTCCCGGCGCGTACGTCAGAGTGATTTCATTTTGAGGGGGTTCGATGGTGATGGCAGCGTTCAGCATGGCAGATTCCATTTTCCGGACGTGTGATTTTGAACCGGCATTCCTGACATGCCGGTGAGCCAACTCCTTTAAGGTAGGGATACCAGCCGGAACTTCAAGCGGCGTCGACTTTTTCGATGCGTACGGCGCAGGCCTTGTATTCCGCTGTGAACGTCGTGGGGTCGAAGGCCGGGTTCGTCAGCCAGTTCGCGCAGGTGTCGCGGAAATGAAAGGACATCCACACCAGGCCTTTGGGAACCCGCGGCGTCACGTTGGCTTTAATGTCGACTTTTCCCCGGCGGGATCGGACCCGGATCCTCTCGCCGTTGCGGATGTTCAGTTCCGCAGCATCCAAAGGCGAAATGTCGGCGGTCTCTTCGCCCAGAATATCGTTCAGGCCCTCACACCGGCCGGTTTGGGTGCGGGTGTGGTAGTGCGTCAGACGCCGGCCCGTGCTGAGCACCAGGGGGTAGTCCGCACAGGCCTCCTCGGCCGGCGGCGTCCATTCAATCGGTGTGAAGATCCCGAGGCCGCAGGTGAACTGGCCGTCCTTGTGCAGGAAGCAAGTCCCTTCGTGATTCTCGTCCGGGCAGGGCCATTGCAGGCCGTTGCCCTCCAATCGGTGATACTTGATTCCGCAGAGCTGGGGCGCGAGCACCGAGATCTCGTCATCCCAAAGCGCGCGTGCGCTGTCGGAAGCCCATGTATGCCCCATGCGCCTGGCCAATTCCCGGAAGATCCACCAGTTGGGTTTGGCCAGGCCGGGAGGCGGGCTCGCGGTCCGCACGCGGCTGACGCGGCGTTCGCTGTTGGTGAACGTGCCGTCGTTCTCGCTCCAGGCCGCGGCCGGCAGCACGACGTGGGCAAAGCGCGTGGTCTCGTTGGGGAAGATGTCCTGAACCACCAGAAACTCGGCCGAGCCGAGCTCGTGCTCCACCTTGCGGATGTCCGGTTCGGTGTTGGCCAGGTTTTCGCCGAAGACGTAGAATCCCCGGACTTTGCCGCTCACCAGGCCCTCCATCATCTGGGGGATCATCAGGCCGTTGGCCGCCGGCAGGTTCGTTACGCCCCAGGCCTTTTCGAATTTTTCACGCAAGGCCAGATCGCCCACCTTCTGGTAGCCAGGGAAGACGTTGGGCAGCGCTCCCATGTCGCAGGCGCCCTGGACGTTGTTCTGACCCCGCAGGGGGTTGACGCCGCCGCACTCGACGCCGAGGTTGCCGAGCAACATCTGTAAATTGGCGATGGCCTGCACGTTGTTCTTGCCGCAGGTGTGCTCGGTGATGCCGAGGGTGTAGCAGAGCATCATGGGTTTGACCGATGCGATCCGCCGAGCGACGTCCCGGATCATCGCGGGGGAGATTCCGCAGATGCCGGCGGCGCGTTCCGGGGGATACGCACGGACATTCGCCTCCAGCTTTTCGAAATCGATGGTGCAGGATGCTACGAACTTGCGGTCGTACAGGTCCTCTGCGATCAGCACGTGCATCAGCGCGTTGAGGAAGGCGATGTCCGAGCCGACGCGGATGGGCACATGCTGCGTCGCCAGGTCCGCCAGGGCGTGACGGCGGGGATCCACGACGATGAGCTGCGCGCCATTCAGGACCGCGTTCTTGACGTATGTGGCCGCCACCGGATGGGCTTCCACCATGTTGGAGCCGACGACCATGAACATCTTGGCCTTGGCGAACTCGCTGAAAGAGTTGGTCATGGCACCCGAACCGAATGCTGCCGCCAGACCGGCGACCGTCGGGGCATGTCAGGTCCGCGCGCAGTGATCGATGTTGTTGGTCCCGATCACCGCGCGGAAGAATTTTTGCATGTTGTAGGAATCCTCGTTGATGCTCCGGGCGCAGCTCACACCGGCCAGCGCGTCCGGGCCGCTTTCGGCGATGATCTGCTGGAACCTGGAGGCCACCACGTCAAGGGCTTCGTCCCACGAGGCTTCCCGGAACTCGCCGTTTTCCTTGATCAGGGGGGACTTGAGCCGTTCCTCCGAGTAGATGAAGTCATAACCGAAGCGTCCTTTCACGCAGAGCCGGCCCTTATTGGGCTCCGCGCCCCTGACGCCCGTCACCTTGACGATTTTCCCGTCCTGCACATGGAGCCATTGCTGGCATCCCACGCCGCAGTAAGGGCACGTGGTCCGGACGCGCTTTTTCTCTTTCCATGGCCGCCAGGTCGTCCGGGCTTTCTGCTCCGACAGGGCGCCGGTGGGGCAAGCCTGTACGCACTCACCGCAGAAAACGCAGTCGCTGTCTTTGAGCGGCAGGTCCCCGGCGGCGACGATCTTGGCCACTTTTCCGCGGTAGCCGAAAGAAATGGCGCGATTGACTTGAACCTCGTTGCACGCCTGAACGCACCGGCCGCAGAGAATGCACCGTGAGAAGTCGCGAACGATCAGAGGGTTGACTTCGGTTGGCCTGAAATCCGTGCGCCGATCGAAGCGCTTTGCAGACACCTGGTACTCGAACGCCAGATCCTGCAGCTGGCAATCGCCGCAGGAAGGACACAGCAGGCAGTCGTGTTCGCCGGAGGCCAGGAGCAGCTCTATGATCACCTTGCGCGCTTGGACCACTCGGGGCGACTCGGTCTGCACCACCATGTTGGCAGCCGCCGGAGTGCTGCAGGCCGCCACCAGGGTGCGTGCCCCGGCGACCTCCACCAGGCAGATGCGGCAGGCGCCCGTTGGTGAGGTTCCCCTGAGGTGGCAAAGCGTCGGAATGCGGACGCCGGCGGCCGCGGCCGCCTCCAGGATGGTCTGACCCGGCAGAAAGCTGACCGTGCGCTGATTGAGTGTGAATGTGTTCTCGGCCATTCTTTTCTCTCCCCGTGCAGGTTGAAAGTTCTCCGCCCCTTCGATGCGCCCGGCCGAGGGCGCTGTCCGGTGCGGCAGGCATCTCGATGACCAATGGTTATGTCAAAGGTGGCATATACGATCTCCAAAAAGGCCCCGGACCACCGTTCGGCAGGTTCCGGGGCATGTCCGAAACACAGGGTGTAGTTGGGGTTCTACCGAATTTTCGAGACGGTTACGAAATGCTCCTGCATGGCGATGCCGCCGCCCGCCGGATCCCAGAGGTCGAGCCCGCCCTGCATGAAACAGTTGTCCGCCAGCCCTTTGCCGAACGCCCGGCTTTCCACCGGAAGTCGGTGGCCGAAGCCGTGCACCACGAAGACGGCCTCGGGATGGATCAGCGCGGTGACCTTGGCGGCAATGTTTTCGGAGTAACCGTTGCGGCTGACCATGACACGCTCGCCGTCGGCGATCTTGAGCGCGGCGGCCGCCCGGTCGTTGATCCAGAGCACGTTTTCCGGCATTTGTTCGGAGAGCATGGGATTATTGGCGGTATGCCCCTGGGTGTGGAGCGCGCAGCGTCCGAAGGTCAGGCGGAACTGGCCGTCGGGCGGGCGCTTCGGGGACTCGTACGGCTTGAGCGAGGCGATGCCCTGCTTTTCGAGCTTCTCGGATATGATCTCGATTTTTCCGCTGGGGGTTGGAATCTTGAACTCGTCCGGTTTGGCATATTTGGGAGCTTCCGCCAGATTAACGAACCCGGTGGCATTGAAGTCCTCTGTCCGAACGCCGGTGTCTTTCAGCTGGTAATCCCATATGGCTTCGATGGAGTCGAACGCCAATTCCGTGATCCCCATCCGCTTCGCGATGCCGCATAGGATTTCCCAATCCGCGCGGGTGTCGAACCGCGGCGGCACGGCCCGCTGCCGGACGAAGAAATGGGGCTTCAAGCCGTTCTTGCAGGCAAGGATGCTTTCGCGTTCGAGATAAGGAGACAGCGGCAGCACGACATCCGAATACCACGCGGTATCCGACCAGGTGAAACTGACGGACAGCAGGAAGTCCAAATGGTCGAATATTTGCCGGAGTCTGTCCGGGTCTGGGAATCCCATGAGCGGGTCGTGGCGGTAGGCGATGTAAGCCTTGAGCGGGTAGGGCTCCGCCGATTCCATGGCGTCGTAGATCAGATGCGCCAGGCCGGGCCCGCCGTCGAAGTGCTTGTACCGCCAGCCAACACCGTCGGCGCGCTTTTCGGCGGACTTGGGAACCAGGTCGACGAGCTTCTTCAGACCCTTGCGACCGATGTCGCCGGGTTTGTTTGCAAAGGGTAGGCCGCCCTTGGCCCCGATCGCCCCGAGCAATGCGTTGATGATGTAGATCGACCGGCAGACATAAAAGGAATCCATGTACCGTGCGGTCATCCATCCGGGGTGCCAGATGACGGCGGGTTTTGCGGCAGACAGGTCGCGTACGAAACGACGAATCTCACCGGCGTTGACACCGGTCTCTGCTTCCGCCCATTCCGGCGTGTACCCCCGCACGAATTCCTCCAGGCGGCCGAGGTCTTTGATCCAGCGGCCAGCAAACTCGGCATCATAGAGTTTCTGCATGAGCAGTTCATGGATCACCGCCAGATTTAAGGCGTAGTCGCTGCCGGGCCGCACGAGCATGAACCGGTCGGCCTTGGCTGCCGAAATGGTGGCGCGGATGTCGATGACCGTGAGTTTGCAGCCGTTGTTCATGGCTTCGGTGAGGTTGTTGACCTCTTGCACGTTGATGGCCTCGAAGATATTGCGCGTCTGGAGGACCAGGTGTTTGGTGTTTTTCAGATCATAGACCAGATCCTTGCGCCCCGCACCGACGACGGACATGCAGGCGTGCTGTACGTTACGGGCGCAGGAGCTGTCGTGGTTCGTGTAGTTGGGGGAGCCGAGGCCACGGACAAACGCCTGGTGCAGGTCCCGAAACGGCCCGCCGCGATCGGAAAAAGCAACGCTATGGGCGCCGTATTTTTGGGTGACGGCTTTCAGCCGCCCCGCCACCTCGTCCAGTGCTTCGTCCCAGCCGACGCGGCGCCACTTGCCCTCGCCGCGCTTTCCCTCCCGGATCATGGGCGCCTGGATGCGTTCGGAGTCCCGGATCAGGGCCTTTCCCGCGGCTCCCCGCGGGCAGATCGACCCCTTCATCGCGGGGACGTGGGGATTGCCTTGCAGGAACTCGATCTCGCCGTTTCTCACTTCGGCCATGATGGGGCAGCGCACCGTGCACATGCCGCAGACGCTATAAACCGCTTGGGTGCTCATTCAGTCTCCTCCTCGCACAAGATATCCCGTATCGGATCGGCACCCACGGCAGACCGGGCCGTGGCCGGCCGGATAGGCCTCCCGGCATTCAGGGCAGATGGCGCGGCGATCCGACGGATTTTTTAGCATGAATTCCGGTTGAACGCGGACATCCTGAACTCCGTAAAGCCGGTCTTGAGCTTGGCGGATCTCCTGAAGGAGCAAATCAGTCTTGTCCTTGCGTTTGGGTTTGATACCATAAAACCAGTAACGGGTTTCGGGATAGGGTTCAAGCTGCGCGGGATTGACGTAGACCCGGGTCCCGCGGCCGTTGTTCTTTGCGTACAACGTGAGCGCGTAGCGGCCTATGGGCACCACCCGTAGCCAACCGTTGCCCCACGTGCAAGGGGTCAGCAACTGCACCGCGTCCGGCAAGCACTTCGCAGTTTCACAGACGGCGTCGAACAGCACTCCGGAGGGCATGCGGTTCATCGCGATATCGACCATCTTGGCGCCGATAATTACTCCAGGGGCAGGGTAGCCATGGAACATCCGGGTGAGATCGAGGAACTCCTCGAAAGAATAGGTCCGCCCACGATGATCGCGACACCAGGGGGGCGAATCGCCGTTCAGGTCTTTAACACAAGGATCCGATTTGGGCATGCTTCGGGATGAATTTTCAGGAGCCATTATCGTAAGTTGCAGCAGGTCTCGGCAGCGGTCAGCGAAGATGGAATCGATCCCTTTTTGGGCCCAGGGTCCGGACAAACCGCACCCAGCAGCACGTCTTGAGCCCCTTTGGACGCCCGGCCTTCCGTTCGTCCTGTCCTGCATAACAGAAGAGATGGGATGTGTCAATTATGATATATCGAACAATAAATTCAGCGGAATGAAGGAATTCATCGAAGGGTAATCGATTCCGGCGGCGTTGATTGAGGGTCAGCCGTCCAGATAGGCCGCCATCAGATCTTTGTAGACCGCGTCGGATTCGGTCTCCACGATTTTCAGCAGGCGCTGGAACTGCTTGAGCAGGGTTTCGCCCAGCGGCGTCAGCCGGGAGCCCTGCGGCTCACGGATCAGCAAGGGCTTGCCCAGGCGCTCCTCGGTCGCACTCACACGCGCCCAGATCGCCCGGTAGCTCATCTTGAGCTCCTGGGCAGCGGCCTGCAGCGAGCCGAGCCGCCGGACGGCTTCTAAAATTCGATAGCGCCCGAGGCCGAAGACCACTTTGCCGTTGGGATCTTCCACCCAGATTTTGGAGCGGACGCGAAAGGGTGATGCTGCATCTGCCATGGATCGTGCCCCCCTCTTTTTTTGCAGATCTGCCGGGCGACCGGATTGAATGAGGTGATCGAAATCCTGAAGGGGGTTAATAGCAGGTTGCTCGGATGGCGTCTATCGGAGATTATGCGCAGTGGCTGAGTGCGGCTACTCGAACGTGTTCCACGGGGTGCGAACCATCGGATGGAAGCCTTTTTCCTGCGCCAGCATGTCCAGATGGGCTAGCCCGACCGCCACCGTTTCCAGGTGGGGAAAGGCATCGGTTTCCCGCAGATCGATGCACGGAAGGTAGTGGGCGCAGTGAGGACAGATATCGACACGCTCCCCGACTGCATCCGCCACGTTAAAGTACAGGTGCTGATCGCTGTCGTCCGTTTCGCACGCCGCGCAAAGGTGGCGGCGGACATGCCAGTCGTGGCCGCACACGGCGCAGTGCAGAT
>CAZEKN010000017.1:0-17892 GCA_964512755.1 uncultured Desulfatibacillum sp.
GTCAATTGCCCGTAGGTCCGGTCCTCCAGTTTGAAGGCGAGTGCCACCAGCGGTGCGGTCGGATCGGTGACGAGCCGAACCGGGGCTTCGTCCTGGTCCATGTCCAGCGCGTTGTTGTCGACATCGTCCGGGCAGGGCAGCAGATCGTTGACGGTGTCCAGGAGCAGCTGCACGCCCTTGTTCTTGTAAGCCGAGCCCATCAATACCGGCGTGATCTGTCGGGCCAAGGTTGCGCGGCGGAGCGCACTCAGGACGAGATCACCGGGGATTTCCTTTTCTTCGAGTATCGCCTCCATCAGTTCGTCGGAGAACATGGAGGCCGCATCCAGCATTTCCTCTCGTTTCGTCTGAGCCAGCTCGATCAGCGAGTCGGGAATCCCCTCGATGCGCAGGATCTCGCCTTTGTCGCCGTCGAAATAAACGGCCTTCATGTGGATCAGATCCACGACGCCTGTGAAATCAGCTTCCAGCCCGATCGGAATCTGCAGCGCTACGGCGTTGTGGCCGAGCTTGACCTTGAGCTGGTCGATGACTCGGAACGGATTGGCGCCGGACCGGTCGCACTTGTTGATGAAAGCGATGCATGGCACCTTGTAGCGCCGCATCTGTTGGTCGACGGTGATCGACTGGGACTGAACGCCGCCCACGGAGCACAGCACGAGGATGGCTCCGTCCAGCACGCGCAACGAACGTTCCACCTCGATCGTGAAGTCAACGTGACCCGGGGTGTCGATGATGTTGATTTCATGGCCGCTCCACTCGCAGAAGGTGGCGGCGGAGGCGATGGTGATGCCGCGCTCGCGCTCCAGCTCCATGCTGTCCATGAAGGCGCCGACGCCATCCTTGCCCTTGACGTCGTGCATGGCGTGAATCCGCTGGGTGTAGAAAAGGATTCTCTCCGTGAGCGTCGTCTTGCCTGAATCGATGTGTGCACTGATTCCGATGTTTCGAACGTGACGGATGTCTTTTTTCATTTTTGACTACCTTCGATAAGATGCATTGGGCTTGACGAAAGCACGCGAAAAAAGATCCCGCCTCGGTCATTCCGAAACGGGACCATATCGTCCGATCATCATCCCGATGTCCGAAAAATATTCTTAAACTGAAATAAATAATATAACATTTTTATCTTGTCAATTATTTTTTAGATTATGCGGCGGGTGCGCAATGACGGAAACCTCCGCGCCGGCGCTTGGGAACCGGCTTGCGGCGCAGGAGCACATAACTGGCTCCGCAGCCGCCGTCGCATAGCCGAGCGCTGGCATAGGCGACCACCCACTTGCGCCAGTATCCGGTGCTCAGCCACTCGGCCACCCGTGCCTTTAGAACCGGTTGGGCCGGCGAGGAAAGACCTCGGCCATGAATGATGAGTACGGCCCGCTTTCCCGTGGCCACCGCCTCTTTCATGAAGGCATCAAACACGTCGTGGGCATCGGCAGCGCTCAATCCATGCAAGTCCAGATGCGCCTGAACCGAGAAGTCGCCGCGATGCAGCCGGCGCGTGATCTCCGGAGGGGTGGGGCTGCCGACACCCTCCATGTACTCCGGCGTATCCGCCACGCTGAACCCCTGGCCGCTGTCCACCAAACGCCGCAGCGGCTCGACGTCGCTTCCCCCCGCGGAAGACCATACTGCAGGTGCGACCGGCCGCGGCCTCGGGCTTTCCATGTCGTTCCAGGTGACTCGCCGGACCCCGGCCATCGCTGCGGAAAAAAGGGCCTCCTCGTCGACGGTCGCTGCTGGCGGCTGGGACGGCGCCGGAGGACTCGGCGCAGCGCAGGGTCGTTGGGGTGCCTGGGCTCGCAGCAGATCCCTGAGCGCTTCAAAGGGCCGGTTGAAGCTGTCGGATTTCAGCGGTTTCATCGCGGTCATCACCTTCGATGGTGAGCTTAATCTATCAATCTATCGGGGGCGGGTCAATCCGGTTTCCCGGTTGGTTGGCGCACCAGACGATAGTATTTGCTCGATCTCCGATCGAACCTTTGCTATACAAAAAAAATTTTAGGAATTCGGAAAACATCTGAAAATCCAGTTTTCCGTCATTTGGAGGGTTCCACGGATGGAATGGCAGCGTTTATACAAGAGCAAAGTGGTCAGCGCTCAAGAAGCGGTGTCCAAGATCAAGCGCGGCAACCGGGTCTTCATCGGCACCGGGTGCGGAGAGCCTCAGCACCTGATCAAGGCGATGGTGACCGACCCGAACCTTCAGGACATCATGCTGTACCAGATGCTGTCCTATACCCTGTCACAGTTCGTCGACAACGAATCGTTCAGCAAGCGCTTCTCGCTCAAGCTTTTCTTCATCAGCCGGTCCATGCGCAAGGCGGCATTCGAAGGCAAAATCGACTATGTGCCAGCCTATCTGTCACGCATCGCCGGCCTTTTTTCCAGCCAGCGAATCGGATTGGACGCTGCGCTGGTGCAGGTCAGCCCGCCGGACCCGTTCGGCTACTGCAGCCTGGGTGTATCGGTGGACATTACCCGGGCGGGACTTGAACACGCGCGGATGGTGATCGCCCAGGTCAACCCGCGCATGCCGCGCACCTGGGGCGACAGCTTCATCCATGTGGATGAGATCGATTATCTGGTTCCGTATGAGGAGCCGCTGGTGCAGTTCTTTCCGACCTTGCAGGACAACGAAGTGTCTCGCCGGATCGGCCACTATATCTCCCAGCTCGTGGATGACGGGGCGACCCTACAGGTCGGATTCGGGAACCTGCCGTATCATATCCTCAAATTTCTCGATGGCAAAAAGGATCTCGGACTGCACACCCAGGTGATTACCGACGGCTTCCTGCCGTTGTTTGAAAAAAAGGTGATCACCAACAAAAAGAAATCCCTGTTGCCGGATCGGACCGTGACCTCCTTCTGTATGGGTTCCCAGAGGCTCTATCAGTTCGTCGATAACAACCCGGCGTTCTATTTTCGGTCCTCGGATTTCGTGAACGACCCGCTGGTCATCGCGCGCAACGACAACCTCATCACCATCAGCGCGGCGCTGGAAGTCGATCTCACGGGCCAGGTTTGCACCGATTCGCTGGGGGACCGGTTTTACAGCGGCATCGGCGATCAGGTGGATTTTCTGCGCGGCAGTTCCATGTCCAAGGGAGGCTTTTCGGTCATTGCGCTGCCCTCAACGGCCAGAAACGGACGCGTGTCGCGTATCGTGCCCAGCTTGAGTGAAGGCGCCGGAGTTGCCACCACCCGGGGCGACGTCAATTTCGTGATCACGGAATACGGCATTGCCGAGCTCTCCGGCAAGAGCATTTATCAGCGTGTTATGGAATTGGCTCAGATCGCGCACCCCAAGTTTCGAGAAGAACTGATCGAGGTCGCGCGCAAACGGCACTACATTTTCAAGGACCAACTGCCGCCTTCCACCGACGACCTCATCTTCATCGAGGGCTACAAGAGCTCCTATATCCTGAAGAGCGGCAAGACCGTCGAATTCAGACCGCTGCTGCCTTCCGACGAGTTTGCCTACCGCAATTTTTTTTACTCGCTTCAGGAAAAAACCATTTATTTCCGCTTCTTTTACAAAATGCGCAACTTCACCCATGAGGTGGTGCAGAAACAGTGGGCCAGCCTGGACTACCGGCAGAACCTTTCCATTATCGGACTGGCGCAGAAAGGTGGACACAAGGAGATCATCGCCATCGGCTCCTATGCCAAGGAGGACGACCACCGGGCTGAAGTCGCCTTTGTGGTGCGCGAAGACTACCAGGGGAAGGGACTCGGATCCTTCCTGCTCGAGCTGTTGGAGGGAATCGCCAAGCAAAACGGCTTCTCGGCTTTCACTGCCACCGTCCTGCGGGAAAATTCGAATATGCTCAAGGTGTTCAAGAAACGCTACCCCAGCGCCAAGATGACCTTCAGCTCCGGCAATGAGGTGCAAGTGCACATGAGCTTCGCAGATGCCCGAACGGATGCTTAACCGGATCGGCGGATGATATTAATATTGCTAAAAAGAGAATTTTATTGTAATTTAAGAATGATACCCCCATGCGTTGCTGATGCGGCGAGCGCAGCCACTGCCACAACGGCTCCTGCCAGCGACCGGCAGCCGGATCGTCGGGTTCAAGTAATCGGGCAAAACGCCGAAAATATAGTTTTAGATTAGCTACTTAACAAACTGTATGGAGGAGCGGGCACGTGTCATACACGCTTGATCAGAAACAGCTCGACAGGATCGAGGATATCCTCAAATCGGAACTGATCGACAACGGCGTCCGGTGTGTCTTCCTGATCGACATGGCCGGGAACATCATTACCAATCTAGACAATGGCGAAAAACAACATGACATTTACTCGCTGGCGGCACTGGCCGCGGGAAATTTCGGTGCCGTGAGCGCCATGGCTAAAATCATCGGGGAGAACGAGTTCTCCCTGCTGTTCCATAAAGGCAAGAAGGAAAACATTCACTTCAACAAGATATCATCGGAGTTCCTTCTGATTACCATTTTCGGAAACGACATTTCATTGGGTTTTCTCCGGATGAAAGTCGCCGAGTCGGTCGAGCACTTGAAGGGATTGCTTGAACCACTGAGCAGAGAACATCTCTAGACGGGATGGCCTCGAAAGCCGGCGCGTGTCGCGGCGGCGATTACGGAATGCGAATAAAATGGCGTTCGTCAACCTCAAAAACAAGTTGATCCAAGTCAAAATCGTCTACTATGGCCCGGGCCGAGGCGGAAAGACGACCAACCTGGAATACATCAACCGGAAATTTCAGCACCGGATCAACTCCGAGATGGTGACGGTTAAGACCCATGGCGACCGGACGCTGTTTTTCGATTTTCTACCGTTCGATGTCGGTCTGGTCAACGGCTATCAGATTAAGATCCAGCTCTATACGGTGCCGGGACAGGTCAAATACGACGCGACGCGCCGTCTGGTGCTGCGGGGGGTTGACGGGATTGTCTTTGTCGCCGACGGAATGCTGGTGCGTCGGGAAACCAACATCCAATCCCTGAGAAATTTACAGGAGAATCTGGCCAGCTACAAGAAAAGCTTGCGCACGCTGCCATGGGTTTTGCAGTACAACAAAATCGACCTCAAAGAACAGGGCATCCCGATGATGCCCATCGAGATGCTTGAACAAGACCTCAACCAGGAATCCCCCCGCCCTTATTTCCCAGCCAGCGCCCTGGAAGGGACCAACGTGGTGGCGACACTGAAAAAGATCATTACTCTGACCATTGCATCCATTCGGAAAGAATTGCTTTAGGAGGGCACCGCTGTGGCCAAATCGTCCAAGTTAGACACCCTCACCTCCGAGCTGGAAAACCGGCTTGACGAGCTCTTCCGGGAAGACGGGCAGCCCGGTGAGCCTCTGCAATTCAGGGACGCCCCCAGCCAACCGCTTGCGGAATTGAAGAAAATCGTTCTGTCGATCGACTGGGAGATCACCCCCGAGGCGGTGGAGAGTTTTTTAGCTCAGATTCGATTGTTGAAAGAAGCCTATCAGGCCGACAAGATTGTTAGCATGTTCCTGCAAATTCTCGGATCCCTCGGCCAATATATCAAATCCAACCGAAGCAAGGCACACCCATCTACGTTTAGCCTTCTCAATTCCGTCTTTGCCCGACTGGAGGAAATCACGAGCTTTCCGAAAATGCGCGAGCTGGAGAAGCGTAAATTGCTGCAGATGGAGATGACGGCTTATCAGCAGCTTCGGGAAAAGATATCGCAGCGGCGGGCGGCGGATGAAGCAAAGCCTGTCCCGCCGGCGCCGGCCAAACCGCCTGCTATCCCGGCCGCTTCGGAGGTCACCGCACCCATGCTGGCGCAGGCGGTCGCGGAATTGAAGGAATTCTTCCGATCGGAGATGGCTGCTCTGCGACGACAACTGAAACTGAAAATCGACGCATCGCGGTAAGCGACAAGCCCCCGAATGCTTCGCTGAGATGGGTGCATGATCCGAAACGTGCTAATCGTTGACGACGATCGGGAGATGTTGCTCGACCTGCAGGAAAGGTTGTGCCAGCGGGACTCTTCCCTGGCGGTGCTCATGGCCGGCAATGGGATCGAAGCGCTCGAATCCCTTCGGTCTCACGATGTCTCTTTGGTCGTGACCGATCTAAAAATGCCGGTGATGGATGGCCAGGGGCTGCTGTCGGTCATGATGCAACACTATGCCGACATTCCCGTCATCGTCATGACCGGCTTCGGCACGCCGGAAAAGGAGCGCCAGTTGCGCGCGGACGGCGCTGCGGAATTCCTCGCCAAACCTGTTTCCATTGACCAGCTGGCGCGTCAAATGGCCGTCCTGCTGAACCAGCAGAGCGAAGGCGGTATCCTGCACCATGTGTCGTCGGCCACGTTTTTGCAGCTGATCGAAATGGATCAGAAGACCTGCACGGTCCGGCTGGAACACATGCGCTCAGGGCGCAGAGGCATTCTTTCCTTTGTGCGGGGCGAACTGTTCGACGCTCGCGTCGGTGAGGTCCTGGGGTTAAACGCCGCCTACCAGATTCTAGGTTGGGAGTCCGTCAGTCTATCGCTTCAAAATAGCTGCGTGATCCGCAATAACCGGATTCGCAAGAATCTGTGTCCGTTGATTCTTGAGGCGGCCCGGCGCCGGGACGAGACGCCGCCGCTGCCGGATAAACGTCCTCCGCGCGCATCAATGGCCGTGGCTGAGGACTCGGGCGAGTCGTTGGCCCAGTTTCGGATCTGGATCGAAAAGGAGCTGGGCGCCGACTGCGGCGTGGAAGACGTCTTCGAGGATCCATCCTGGAATGATCGCGTCGAACGGCTTTCCCGACACGGCGAGCAATTGAATCTGGGACGACTGGTGCTGGCCTGGGAGACGCGGGGCGAGTCCTGCGACTATATCGTGCGTCCGGGCGTTCCGCACATGATCGTTGCTGTAAACCCGAAATGCCCTCGTGAACAGCTGATGCAGCGTTTAGGCGGATAGGAGGGGGGCCGGGTCGATGCGGGGCCTGTTCGATGATCTGCTCAGAATAGACGGCGTGAAAGCGGTGATGTTCTTCACCCTTTCGGGCCAGCCCGTGTTCGAGGAGTTCACGATGGGTCGCACGAACGCCGCCAGCGCCAGCGACTGGTTTGCGCTTGCGGCGTGTCTGGGGAAAGCCAAAGAAACCGAACTGGTATTCGAAAAGGGTCGGATTTACGTCCGCCGGAGCGCGAAGGGGATCCTGCTCGTGACCATGGGATTGATTGCGCCCACGGGGATGGTCCGCCTGATCAGTGACATTCTCTTTTCTCGATTGAAGGAGCCAAAGCCGGTTCGGGGAATCAAGCGTTTTTTCAAGCGTTGATGATCTGTACCGGAGACCCTGCCGGGTGTCCGGCCGGCCTGGATCTCGTCAGTGACGCAGAAAGGTTAGCATAAGACAATGAGAAGCGACATCGATTCCAGGATCAATGAGGCTGAGGTCTGTCGCTCGATGGGGCTTTTCGCTGAGTCGCTGGCGATTTATGAGAAGGTGTTGCCGGTCCTGCCGGGTGAAACCTCGGAGATACGGCAGACCATTCTCGGCCGGATCGATCTGCTGAAGCAGGAAATCGCCAAGGAGAATGGCGCTCCTGCAAAGGAACCCGCCGCCAAAGACCTCACCTGGATCCGGGGAACGATCGCGAGCGCCGGCGACCACTCCGCCATTTTCGATAGCGCGGCTGCTTTTCAGGAAATGGGCCTGCACGGCGAGGCGGCTAGCGAATTCGCCAAGCTCTTCGCCGGAGACTACCCGTTGGAAAAAGTCGTTCCCCGCCTGACGGAGAGTTTGCTGGCCCTGCATGGAGCCCAGCAGACTGCCAACGAACTATCAACGTTGATCGAAGGGGCGCAGGTGGACAAGCCCAAGGCCGCCCGCATCACCAGCCTGGTTGGCGTGGAGCTAGAGAAGCGCAACCAACCGGAGCCGGCTCAGGCGCTCCACCGGCTCGCCGCCGAATTGAACCCGGGGGACTCCGAAGTCGCCAAACGCCTGGATTCGGCGACCGCCAATCTGTCCTCAGGGTCCAAATACGACTGTCTCTTGCGCGAAAAGATCGTCACCGACCAACAACTGCAACGTGCGTTCGGGCTGGCCAAGAAATTAAACAAGAGCGTTGAATACATCCTGATCGAAACCTACAAGGTCCGAAAAGAACTCATCGGCAATACGTTTGCGCTGTTCTACGGCTGTAAATTTCGGTCGTTCGATCCGAACATCCCGGCACCTGTGGAACTCTTGGCCAACCTCAAGAAGGCCTTTTTAATGAACGAGGTGTGGATCCCGATCAGCTGGAGCAAGGATGGCATTGAAGTATTGGTCGATGATCCGCGCAACCTGAACAAGACCGACAACATCAAGTCGTTGATGAAGACCGCCAAGATTCATTTTTCGGTCGCCATTCGGGAGGATATTCAGGCGTTTATCGGCAGTTTCTTCAACAAAGACCGCCAGACCGAGGCGGTTGCCGCTGAGGACATTACCGACGATATCGACATCCCCGACATCACTTTCGAGGAAGAGCGCGAGGAGATGACCACCGAGGAGGCCGACGAAAGCTCCAGCCAGGTGGTCAAGCTGGTGGACCAGGTCATCATCGCAGCATATCGCAAAAACGCTTCCGACATTCATATCGAACCCTCGGTGGTGACCAAAGCAACCAACATCCGTTTTCGGTTGGACGGCGTCTGCCAGGAATACATGAAGATCCCGAACGCCATGGTGCGCGGCGTGGTTTCACGCATCAAAATCATGTCCAATCTCGACATCGCCGAGCGGCGGCTGCCCCAGGACGGTAAGATTAAGTTTCGGCGGAAAGGGGTTCCGCCTTTTGAGATGCGTGTGGCGACCCTGCCGACGGCGGGAGGATTCGAGGATGTGGTACTGCGGATCTTGGCGTCATCCGGGCCCCTCAAGATCGACGAGATGGGCCTTGCCCAGCGCAACTTGAACGTCATCAAGGCCATCGTCACCAAACCCTACGGCCTGATCTTGGCGGTCGGCCCGACCGGATCTGGCAAAACCACGACGTTGCACGCGCTGCTCGGCCACATCAACAAGCCCGGCGTCAAGATCTGGACAGCCGAGGATCCCATCGAGATCACTCAGCAGGGATTGCGTCAGGTGGAAGTCAAGCCGAAAATCGGCCTTGATTTCGCCAGGATCATGCGGGCCTTTCTGCGGGCCGATCCGGATGTCATTATGATCGGTGAAATGCGCGACGAGGAAACCGCCTCGATCGGCATCGAAGCGTCGCTCACCGGGCATCTGGTGTTTTCGACCCTGCACACCAACAGCGCCCCCGAGACCGTGACCCGGTTGCTGGACATGGGGCTGAACGCGCTCAACTTTTCAGATGCGTTTCTCGGCGTCCTCGCCCAGCGGCTTACCCGACGGTTGTGCACGAACTGCCGCAAGGAAACCCCCCTTCGCCACGAGGAATTCGATGAGTTAAGGACGGATTACGGAGAGGCCTGGTTCGAGCGTACCGGTATCGCCTATGCTGAAAACCTTCGCCTTTATCAGCCGGCTGGGTGCGAGGCATGCTCCAACACCGGTTATCGCGGGCGGATGGGAATCCATGAATTGATGGAGGGCACTCCCGAGATCAAGCTGATGATCAAGAAACAGGCCAATACGGAGGATATTCTGCGGGCGGCGCTGGAGCAGGGCATGATGACCCTGAAACAAGACGGCATTCTCAAGGTGATGCAGGGGAGCACCGATATTTCTGAAGTGCGCCGCGTGTGCATTAACTGAACGGAGCCTGTCTGCTTCCGCCCATGGATATCGGCTCCCCGGAGTGGGAACATCTGCTCATCGACGGCGCCGCAACCTTGGGAGTTAAACTGCGGGCGGATCAGACGCGCTTGTTCGCCCGTCATGCCGCCGAACTTTTGAAGTGGAACGCCGTCACCAACCTCACTGCCATCACCCAACCCGAGGGCGTCGCCCGCAATCACTTTCTGGACGCGCTGGCACCGGCACCGTTTATTGCTCCGGGGTCAGACCTGCTGGACGTAGGGTCTGGGGGCGGGTTCCCCGGACTGCCCCTGCACATTGCCATCGACGGCTTGCGAACGACCCTTATCGACGCCGTGCGGAAAAAAGTCAGTTTTCTGCGTTATCTCTTGCGAGAATTGGCGCTGACCGGCATCGAGGCCAGACACCTGAGGGTGGAGGAACTTCGCGAGTCCGGCACGGACCACCGTCACGCTTACGATGTCATCACGAGCCGGGCTTTTTCTGCCGTAGCACCCTTTGTCCGAACGGTTTGGCCGCTGGTGCGCCCCGAGGGACGGGTGATTGCATTAAAGGGCCAAATCTCCGCCTCCGAAATGGGTGCGCTGGAAGAGGTCCGGGCGAGCGGTGGGATTGGCGCCGGCGTCACGATCGAGCGAGTCGGCTATTCGATTCCAGGCCTGGAAAGCGAACGTACGCTGGTGATCGTGCGACGCGGAAGCTGAGCCCGCTATGCGGCCCCGGAAAGGCGTACAGCAGTCCTCACGCCCGCAAGCGGATGAGATCGGCCGAGGCGTGGGTTTCCGATACCTGCAGCAGCGCCACGCTGGCCGGCTCGCCATAACGGGGCGCTCCGGCACTGCCGGGATTGACAAAAAGGATGCCTTGTTTGGTTTCCACCCTCGGACGGTGCGTGTGACCGTTGATGACCGCCATGCTGGCGTCCTGAAGCGCATCCCTATCCAGACGCCCCACATCGTGAATCAGGTGAATCAACCGGCCGCCGGCCTGGATGGATTCCTGCTCCCCGAACCGTTCGACCCACGCACCGGCATCCATATTGCCCCGCACCGCGACCACCGGGGCGATCGTTTCAAGGGTGATCAATACTGCAGCCGAGCCGATGTCGCCGGCATGCAGGATCAGGTCGACCTGTCGGAAAACCGTCAAGGCGTCTTCCGGCAGATAACCGTGGGTGTCGGAAATGATTCCGAACCGATAGCTGGGCTTGTTGGGCAGCATCATCGCCGCCACCATGCAATGTTTTGAGGGCCGGCTCATCTTGAGGCCTGCCCCGGTATTGTCGGAAATTAAGACAGGGGCTCAGATTAGTCGACATCCACCGCGTGTGTCAAGCGAGTCGGGCAGCCGGCGGGTGCTGTTCGCGCGAAGGCCAGCTGTACCACGGCCGGCCCTCCCTGCGCGCTGCGAGTTCGTTCCACGTGAAAACACATCTGATTGGGATTTAACGTCCAACGAGCCGCTACGGGTAGGCTGTCAGCGCCGGGCGGCATCAGCCTTAGGCGATCCAGCCAATTTGACAGGACACCGGTTTTTGGATAGAAAAATTTTGGATAAAACGGAACACCATTCATGAAGAGGGGAATTCAAACGCGATGAAAATTCTGGTTGGCTACGACGGAAGCACCTCGGCAAAGGAAGCCCTCAAGCTGGCCCGCAAGCACGCGCGGGCATTCAGCGCATCGGTGGATATCGTGAGCTCGATGGAAAAGGGCACCGAACAGCAGCAACTTGCCATCGAGGAAGCCGAACGCGGATTGGAATGGGCCAAGACCATGTTTACCGACAAGGGGCTGGACTGCCGGACCCATCTCTTGATCCGCGGACTGGCTCCGGGCGAAGACCTCCTTGAGTTCGCCAGGGAAAACAGCGTGGACGAAATCATCGTCGGCGTCAAACGCCGCTCCAAGGTCGGCAAGCTTTTGATGGGCTCAACGGCTCAGTATGTCATCCTGCAGGCGCCGTGTCCCGTGGTGACGGTGAAGTAAAGCTTCCGGCTGAAAAGACGGGCGCGGGGTGCCGGCAGGTGTCAGACTCTGCCTCGGCGCCATGCTTTTTCCAATCGTCCGAAAATCAACGAGCAGCCGAACGTCAGGATGAAGTAAAGCCCGGTGATGGTGATCCAGGTCTCGAAGGTCAAGTAGGTGGCCGACATCAATTCCATGCCGCGGAAGGTCAGTTCCTGAATTGAGATCACCGAGACGATGGCCGAGTCTTTGATCGTGGAGATGAACTGACCGCCCAGCGGCGGCAGAATCCGCTGGATAGCCTGCGGCAGAATGACGTAACGCATGCACTGCCGGCGCGTCAAACCCAGAGCGGCCGCCGCTTCACGCTGCCCCTTCTCGATGGACTGGACGCCCGCCCGCACGATCTCGGCAATGTAGGCTCCTTCGAAAATAGACAGCGTGACCACCGCAGAGGCAAAGGCGGTGAGTCGGCCTGGGGGAGCCATCAGGGCGGTGACCAGTGCCTGCGTTTCCGAAGACTGGCGCCGAATCAACGCTTCCAACCCGACGCTCGGCAAGAGTTGCTCGCCGATGAAGAAATAAAACAGAAACACGAGCACCAGCGGCGGGGTGTTGCGGGTCAGCTCGACATAAGCGGAGCCCACCCACCGCCGAAAGCGGCAGGCGCTCATGCGCAAGAGACCCATCGCGGTTCCAACCAGGCTGGCGAGCAGGGTTGCCCAGATGCTCAAGCGAATGGTGGCAAAAAAACCCTGCAGCAGGACGTTGGGCATCCATGTTCCGGTTGCCGGATCGCGGCGGAGCAGGTACTGCGGGATCGCCTCCCACTCCCAACGATAATGCAAGCCGTCCCGGATTCGGTGGAAAATAAATATCGCGCCGGCTGCCACGATCAGCAGGATCATGACATCCAGAACCGTGAACCGGTGGCGGCGGCGCGTCACTTCAGCTGGCTTTCCCACTCCTGAGCCTCAAACCAGTAGGCCTTGCGTTCCGCCAGCCAGCCCTCCGCCTCAACGACGCGGATCCAGTTGTCGAAAAAATTCAACGTATCGAAATCGCCCTTGCGCACGACAAACCCGATGGGCTCTTTGGTGATCGTGCCTTTTACCGGTTGAAAGAGCTTGTCCGGGTATTTCAGAACCTGGTAGACCGGAAGCGGGGTGCCCGCCAGAAGGGCGTGGACCTTACCGTTCACGAGTTCCTGAATCACCTGGGACTCGTCGTCGAAAAAGCGCTTTTGGGCCTTGGGCAGCAGCTTGTTGGCCGCCGCAGCGGACGTGGATCCCAGGCGGGCGGTCACGATGATCTCCGGTCGGTTGAAATCGTCCAGCCGGCTGAAGCCCGCTGCCAGCTGCTTATGAGCGACGACCGCCACACCGGAGTAATCATACGGAATGCTGAAGTTGACTTTGAGGTTGCGCTGGGCGGTGATGCCCATGCCGCCGATGATGACGTCAAACTTGCCGGTGAGCAAGGCCGGGATGATTCCGGCCCACTTGGTCTCCACGAATTCCACCTTCACTCCCATGTCCTGGGCCAGCCGTGTGGCGACATCGATTTCAAATCCGATCAGCTTGCCGCCCTTGTCGGTCATCGCCCACGGCACAAACGTCGACATGCCGACCCGCAGCACCCCGCGTTTGATGACCTGTTCGACTGAACTCTCCTCGATCAGCTTCTTGTGCAGTTCCCCGCCGACGGCGGGTTGCGCCGAAACCACGATCCATACGGCGATGCAAAACAGGGTACCCCATAATCTTCTGATCATCGTTCCTCCTTTCTGTCGGACGGCGGCCATCTGGCAGAACCTTGCGCCGGCCACCGGCCATCACCGGTAGGCCCTGAGCCGTTTTTCCATGCAAGCCACCGCGGCGGAAAGCAGCAGGTTCATCACCAGGTAAACGGCCGCTACGGTGAACCAGATTTCAAAAACGAGATAGGTTTCCGAAATGATGGCCTGGGCCTGCATGGTCAGGTCGTAAATCGCAATGGTGCTCACCAGCGCCGAGTCCTTGACCAGGGAGATCCCCTGGCCGGTGAGCGGCGGTAAGATATGGCGGATGGCTTGGGGCAGGATGACGAGCCGATAGGTCCGCCAGGTTCCAAGTCCGAGGCTGAACGCGGCTTCCCATTGGTTGCGATGGATGGACAGAATCCCTGCCCGGAAGATTTCAGAGGCGTAGGCGCCTTCGAAGAGGCTCAGCGCGAGAACGGCCGAAACGAAGGCGCTGATGTCAAAAACGGGCGACAGCACAAAGTAGATGAAAAAGATCTGCACCAGCAGCGGCGTGTTGCGGATGAGCTCGATATACGCCCGCGCGGCCCCACGCGCGAGAAGTGAGCCGGAAAGCCGCATGAGCGCGCTGATCAGCCCGAAGGCCGGCGCCAAAACCAGGCTGACGGCAGCGATCTGAAGGGTGACGGCCAGGCCCTGGAGCAACGGTCCCGGCAATAGCTCACCCTCGGAAAGCGAGAAGAAATAGGGCGGAATCCGGTACCACTGCCAGTGATAGCCCAGTCCTTCGGTCGAGCGGATGGACAGACCGATGAGCGCGGCTAGAAGCAGCCCGAACTTCAAGCCGTCCGCCATCAAGCGGCGCCGCCTGGAGGGAGTTGATGAAAGGCCCGGGGGCATGCTCACCACGCAATCAATTTTTAAGACTGTGAATGGGCGCCGGAATCAACCCGCCGCGGCGGATGAAGCGGTTGTCTCCGGCGGCGTTGTTGACGGGCATGATGACGGATGCACCCATCAAGCCGCCGAACACCGCATGGTCTCCGGGTTTCTTGCCGGGAACCGGGATCAGCCGTGCGGCCGTGGTCTTGCTGTTGATGACGCCGATCGCCATTTCGTCGGCGATGATGGCGGAGACCGTATCGGCCGATGTGTCCCCGGGGATGGCCACCATGTCCAGGCCCACGGAGCAGACGCTGGTGATCGCCTCCAGTTTCTCGATGCAGAGATGGTTTTGACGAGCCGCCTCGGAGATGTTGAGGTCTTCGCTGACCGGGATGAAGGCGCCGCTCAAGCCCCCGACCCGTGAGCTGGCGAACGCGCCGCCCTTCTTGACGGCGTCGTTCAGCAGGGCCAGGGCGGCGGTGGTGCCCGGAACCCCGATGGCCAGCAGCCCCAGGCTCTGAAAAATTTCGCCGACGCTGTCGCCGACATGCGGGGTGGGCGCCAGCGAGAGATCCACCACGCCAAATGGGATGCCGAGATGTTCAGCCACCTCGCGGCCGATCAGCTCACCGATGCGGGTGACCCGGTAGGCTGTTTTCTTGATCAGCTCCGACAGCCCCCCCAGGTCGAGCCCGGGCTGGGACGCCAGGGCGCGGTCGATGGCTTTCTTGACCACACCCGGGCCGCTCACGCCCACGTTGATGACGGCGTCCGCTTCGCCGATGCCTAAATAGGCGCCGGCCATGAACGGGATGTCCTCCGGTATGTTCGCGAAGACGCACAGCTTGGTGCAGGCCACGCCGTCGCGGTCGGCGGAAAGCTCGGCCGCCCGCTTGATGGTCGCGCCCATCATGAGAACCGCATCCATGTTGATGCCGGCGCGCGTGGAGGCCACGTTGACCGATGCACAGACCCGCTCGGTGGCAGCCAAGGCCTCAGGAATGGCCGCGATCAGGGCGCGGTCGCCCCGGGCCATGCCTTTCTCCACCAACGCTGTAAACCCGCCGATGAAGTCCACATTGACCTCGCGGGCCGCTGCATCCAGCGTGCGGGCCAGTTCCACCAGCTCGGGCGGTGAGAGCGCCGCACCGACCGCGGCAATGGGGCTCACGGCAATGCGCTTGTTGACGACCGGGATGCCGTACTTCTGACCGACGCGGTCGCAAACCGGGACCAGCTGGCCGGCCAGCCGCATCAGGCGCTCCGCCACCCGGCGCCGGACCTGGCTGAGCTCCGACCCGGCGCAGTCCAACAGGTTGATTCCCAGGGTCACCGTCCGTACGTCCAGATTTTCGTTTCGGAGCATCTCCAGCGTGGAGATGATTTCGCGTTGTGTCAGCATGAAGGCCTCTTTGGTTAAATCCGGTGAAGCACCTCGAAGATTCGGCGATGCTGGATGCTGATGTCCAATTGAAGGTCGGCGGCCGTGTCGCGCAGGTCCTGGGTCAGCGTCTGCAAATCAACGGCCTGGGGTACATCCACTTCGTAGATCATGATGTTGTCGCCGGGATCATCGCCGCCCTTGAACATCGCCTGCAGGTTGGTGATGTTGACGCCGTGGCGGGCAATGACTCCGGAAATGCGGGCGACCAGTCCTTTGCGGTCCGGCCCGCGGGTGGTGATGACGAAGGGCTCGCAGGCCGCGGCCGCGCAGGCATCCGTGCCGTGATCGCAGGGCTTGGTGAGCACCGTCAGTCCGATCGGCGATAGGCGTGTATGCAATTCCCGGTGCAGGTCCTCCGAGGTCATGCCGTCCGGAAGGGAGACGATGAAGATCCCGGCGAACTCGGTCTGCAGCATGGTCTGACTGACGTTTTCGACGTTGCAGTTTTGATCGAAAAGCACCCGCGAAACGGCGGCGACAATGCCCGGCCGGTCGCGCCCCAGGATGGACAAAATGGCCTTGTTCATTTCAACATCCTCCAACATCGCGAAAGTGTCAGTATGATCAAACCTCGGAATTCTGTCAACCGCAGGGTGGTTTTGTGGTTTTCATCCGCCGTCAGCAATGGGCCATGGCGCTTGTGCGCACCGCCGGGGATATGCTAATCTGTCGGCATGCAGCTTGTGACCACGCACAAGAATACGGATTTCGACGGGTTCGCCTCCGTCGTCGCCGCCAACCTGCTGTTCCCGGAAGCCCGGGCCGTTCTTCCCAAAACGTTGAACCCCAACGTCAAGGCATTCCTTTCCATTCACAAGGATTTATTTGAAACGCACACCTGCGGCGAGATCGATCTGAAGCGCGTCCAACGGTTGATCGTGGTCGACACCAGCAGCTGGAATCGGCTCGACCGCCTGGACGGGCTCAAGGGCCGTAAGGATCTGGATATTCAGGTTTGGGACCATCACATCGAAAGGGGAACCATCCGTGCCGGCCGATCCTGCATCGAGCCGGTCGGCGCTACCACGACGCTCCTGGTCCGGGAGCTGAAGCGGCAACACAAAATCCTCACGCCCGTGCAGGCCACGCTGCTGCTGGCCGGCATCTACGAGGACACCGGCAATCTGACTTTCCCTTCGGCCACCGCCGAAGACGCCTACGCCGCCGGCTGGCTGCTGGAGCGCAAGGCCGACCTGAACATTCTGAACACCTTTCTGCGACCGGCCTACAGCGAAACGCACAAAGCGATTCTTTTCAAAATGCTGCAGCATGCCAAGCGCACGAGAATCAAGGGCCACCGCATCAGCATCAACCAGGTGCCGATCGATGGCCACGTCGACAGCCTGGCCGTGGTCGTGCGCATGTACCTGGAGATTTTGAACGTCGATGCCGCCTTCGGCGTCTTTGCCGATAGCCAGAAAAACCGCTGCATGGTCATCGGCCGCAGCCAGGTCGAGAGCATCAACGTCGGCTCGATCATGCGCAGCATGGGGGGCGGGGGGCACCCGCGCGCCGGATCGGCCCAGATCAAAGGGGCCAGCCCGGAAGCGGCCGAGCAGTGGATTCAGGAATTGATCCGGGGCAACCAGCAGGTTTCGGTCCAGATCAGCGATCTGATGTCGTTTCCCGTGCAGACGGTGACGGCCGAGACCAGCATGGAAGACGTCGCCCTGATCCTGCGCACCCGGGGGATCACCGGCATTCCGGTGGTGGACGGGGAGCGTGTCGTCGGCATGATCTCGCGACGGGATTTCCGGAAGATGCGCAAGGAGTCGCAAATCCGGTCGCCCGTCCGGGCGTTCATGACGGCCGATGTATTGACCATCGAACCGGGCAAGAGCCCGACTCAGGCGGCCCAGCTGATGGTCAAGCATGACGTCGGCCGGCTGCCGGTGGTGAAAGACGATCAGGTCATCGGGATCATCACCCGCTCGGACGTCATGCGCTACTTCTACGATCTGCTACCGGATTGATTCAGGAAAACTGATTGAGTCCAGATCCAACCAGACAAGCTGGCTCTTGGAATTTCGAGTTGCTACCTGTAGCATTTCTGAAGGAAATCGACTGGGTAATAAGCTGTCAGTATCGTCAAGGCAGCGGCAACCTATTTTCGTTGGATATACCCCTGAG
>CAZEKN010000018.1:0-17470 GCA_964512755.1 uncultured Desulfatibacillum sp.
GGCCGGGGGATCCAGCGGCGGGGCGGCGGGCCGGCTCCCGCTGCTCCGGAGCGGTTTTCATCGAAAGGGCAAACCGGCGACGCTCGACGTCCACCGCCAGCACGGTCACCTCTACCGTTTGGTGCACTTTGACCACCTCCAGCGGGTTCTTCACGAAGCGATCCGACAGCTCGCTGATATGGACGAGGCCGTCCTGATGCACGCCGACGTCCACAAAGGCGCCGAAGGCGGTTACGTTCGTTACCACGCCGGGCAGCCGCATTCCCGGAGACAGATCCGTGAGCTCGGCGACATTTCGAGCAAACGCGAAGAGCTCGAACTCGCGGCGCGGGTCACGCCCGGGCTTTTCCAGCTCGCGCAGGATATCCTGCAGGGTCGGCAGCCCTCGGGCCGGGCTGACGTAGCTGGTGAGATCGATCTTCGAACGCATGCCCGCATCGGTCAGAAGGATGGACACGCTGCACCCCAGATCGGACGCCATGGTCTGAACCACCGGGTAGCTCTCTGGATGGACGGCGCTGCCGTCGAGGGGATCATCGCCGCCGCGAATCCGTAAAAAGCCGGCGCTTTGCTCGAACGCTTTCGGGCCGAGCCGCGGAACGTGAAGCAGTTCCGTGCGGGATCGAAACGGGCCGTGCGCATGGCGGTGGACCAGAATATTCTGCGCCAGTTGGGGGCCCAGCCCGGAGACGTAGGTCAGCAGCTCCAGGCTGGCTTGATTTAAATCCACGCCGACGCGATTGACGCAGCTGACCACCACGTCGTCAAGCGCCCGCCGGAGGGCCGCGGGCTCGACATCGTGCTGATATTGGCCGACGCCGATGGATTTGGGATCGATTTTAACCAGCTCCGCCAGAGGGTCCATGAGACGTCGGCCAATGGAGACGGTCCCGCGCACGGTCAGGTCGAGGTCCGGGAATTCCAGGCGGGCCGCCTCCGAGGCGGAATACACCGACGCACCGCTCTCGTCCACCTGGACAACGGCGAGGCCGGCCGGCAGCGGAAGGCTTCTTACAAATTGCTCCGTTTCGCGGCCGGCCGTGCCGTTGCCGACGGCGATCACCTCGATGCCGTATTCTCCGACCAGCTGCAAAATATCTTGGGCGGCTTCGCGGCGCTGACGGTCGGAGCCGTGCGGGAAAACGGTTGCGTGGTGCTGCAGACGGCCCTGCTCATCCAGACAGGCTAATTTGCATCCGGTCCGGAACCCCGGATCGACGGCCAGCACGCGGCGTGGCCCGAGCGGCGGGGCCAGCAAGAGTTCCCGGAGGTTTTCGGCGAAGATCCGGATGGCGTCCGCTTCGGCGCGCTCCTTGACCGCCAGCCGCAGTTCGGTTTCCAGGGAACGGCTGAGCAGCCGTCGATAAGCGTCATGCACCGCCATGCGGACCTGCTCGGAGTCCGCGCCCGCACCGGTGACGAACATCGCTTCGAGGAGCCCCAGCGCCTCGGCCTCCGGCGGCAGCCAGGAGAGGGTCAGCACGTCTTCGCGCTCGCCGCGACGCATGGCCAGCACGCGGTGGGACGGTGCCCTGGCCGCCGGCTCCTGCCAGTCGAAATAATCCCGAAACTTGGCCCCGGTCGTTTCCATTCCGGATGAGACCTTGCTGACGATCTGTGCGTTCTTCCAGAAATAATCGCGCAAGCGGGTGCGGGCTGCTGCGTCTTCGTTGATCATTTCGGCGATGATGTCCCGGGCGCCGGCCAGAGCATCCTGGATGGTTTCCATCCCTTTTTCGGAGTCAACAAAACCCGCTGCGGCGGTTTCCGGGACGGCGCCCCGCTGTTCGAAGATCGCCCGAGCCAGAGGCTCGAGTCCCTTTTCTCGGGCCGCCATGGCCCGGGTGCGGCGTTTCGGCCGGAACGGCAGATAGAGATCCTCCAGAACGGCCATGGTTTCAGCAGCCGTAACGGCTGCCTTCAGCTCATCGGTGAGGTGGCCGTTCTGAGCCAGCGACTTCAGAATCGCCGCGCGGCGGTCGTCGAGTTCGCGCAACTGGTCCAGCCGATCGCGAATCGCGCCGACGGCGATTTCATCCAGGCTTCCGGTCGCCTCCTTACGGTAGCGCGCGATGAACGGGATGGTGGCGCCTTCGGCCAGCAAGGCGGCAACGGCTTCCACCTGGGTAGGCCGGATGGACAGCTGCTGGGCAATGAGGTCGATCGAATCGATGGACATGAAGCTCCTTCAGACGTGGTTGCGGTGATGGCCGGATTCTTGGGAGTTTGACGGAGTTGCTCCTTTATCCGTGCCGGCCGGGAAAGTCAACCCGGATAACGTCCGAGCGCACCAGCGACGGAAGGAAGCGATCGACGGGCCGGAAATCGCTCAAGCGAAGGACGGTTCGGGCCGATAACCGTTCCAGGCCGTTTTCGGCGAACCATCGATGCATCAGACGGTGTCCGTGGAATGAACTGGAGCTCCTGGCCCTTTCCCAAACGCCGCCCCCAGACCCGGCTGCAGCGCAAATTGCAGCTGGCATTCGGGCTTTTTTTCTTCCTGCCCGTGGGGGGCTTTGTCTTTTTCAGCCAGCGCTATGGCATCCTGGGAGACGAGTATGTTCCTTACTTTCTCCTGGGATTCCTGGTGTGCGCGTACATCGGTTACACCATTCTCAAGAATCTGTTTGAGCGCATCGCAGCCCTGTCGGATTCCATCCGGCTGTCGCCGACACCGAGTGCCGGCGCGGACGGCACGATCCTGCCTGACGACGAGCTGCACGAGATCGCCCAGTCCTTCCAGTCCATTCGCAGCCGCTTCGGCCAGACCGTTCAGCAACTCGAAAAGAAATCCGCCGGCATCTCGGTGCTCAAAGACCTGTCCGAGCTCTGCTATGTCACCTTTGACGCCGAGGAGATCCTCTACGTCATGCTCGAGCGTGCGCTGCTGCTGGCCAACTCGGATATCGGTTCGGTGCTGACCTTCGACCCATCCGAGCCGAAGACGTTTCGAGTCAAGGCCACCATCGGGCTCGGCGAGCATGTCAAAGCCGGAGACCGCATCGATTTCGACTCCAGCATCGCCAAGTATGCGGTGATCAACAAGTCTCCGCTGGTGGTGGAAAACATCGAAGCGGACAAGCGTTTCGGCCGTTCCAATCTTCCCCACTACGGTTCGAAGTCGTTCGTATGCATGCCGATCAAGACCAGCAAAACCATCATCGGCGTGCTCACGATTTCAAGCAGCGATCCCCATCGAAGGTATACCCCGGAAGACAGCGAGTTGTTGACGCCGCTGCTGAGCAACGCCGCCTTTACGTTTGAAAACCTGCGGCTGCTGAAGGAAAACGACCGGGCGGCCGTTTGTTTGCGGTCCGTCGACCGGATGGTCAAACTGCTGAATTCCAGTTTTCGGGATGGTGATTTGATGCACACGGTGTTGCATGAGCTTCACGGGGTCGTACCGTTTGAGGCAGCCGGCATTCTCGTGAAGGATGAAACCAAGGCCAAAACTGTCCTCGTCAAAGAGTGGGTCAGCTTCACCACCAGCACGGTTTTGAAACACTCCGAGCATATCTACGAGGGCTCCATTATCGAAAAGGCCCTGCAACAGGAAGCCTGCATGACTCTGGACGCTGCGCCGGAAGAGCCAACGCCGTTGGACCTGGCGCTTTTCACGCCGCGCCGCACCGGCAGCTGTTGCTTGATTCCGCTCCGAACCGGAGGCCGGATGGTGGGCGCGCTGGTGATGGTTGGCAGCAGCTCCGAGGCGTTCCGGGAGGCCCAGCATCTCGTCAGCTGGATCGCCGGCGGGCTGGCGCTGGCCGTGGATCGCAATCGTCTGCTGGGAGCCGTGCTCAAACGTACCCAGGAGCTGGAAACGATTCGCCAGGTCGGCGGCGCGCTGGCATCGTCCACGTTCGATATGAACAAAGTTCTTCAGTATACCATGGATATGATTCGCGAGGTGGTCAATGTCGAGGCGGGGTCGCTGTTGTTTTTGGAAGGAGATGAATTGGAGGTGGCCGTAGCCTTCAACGGAAGCCTGCCCGCCCTTCAGACCTTCCGGCTTAAACTCGGGCAGGGCATCGCCGGCCACGCGGCGGCTCGCGGCGAGGCCGTTATCGTCAACGACACTGAAAAATCCATGCAGTTTTTTCCGGTGATTGATGAGGTGTCCGGTTTCCGGACGCGTTCGGCGCTGTGTGTTCCGATGATCTCCCAGGGTCGAGTGATCGGCGTGATCGAAGTACTCAACAAAGTGTCCGGGCATTTTGACGCCAACGACCGCGACCTGCTGCAGGCCATTGCGGCCTCGGTCAGCATTGCCTTGGAGAATGCGCGCTTGTACAAGAAAACGGTGACGGCTGCCGAACATGAGCGCGATGTGCGCCGCCTGTTTCAGACCTTCGTGCCCAAGGAAGTCGTCGACAAGATCATCCATGGCTTGGAGGGCGGCAAGCCGGTTATCGAAGAAGTGAAAACCATCACGCTGCTGAACATCGACATCCGCGGTTTTTCACGGATCGCACAGCAGATCGGTCCCCCTAAAACGGTGGCGCTATTGAACCGTTTCTTCGAGACGATGGGCGACTTGGTGTTCAAGCACCACGGCATCGTTGACAAGTATATCGGCGATGGGTTTTTGGCGGTTTTCGGAGCGCCGGTATCCCGTGTGGCCGATCCGGACAATGCCTTGCGGGCCGCACTGGATATGAAGCGCTCGCTGGCGGGGATGAACCTACAATTGAGCCGCGACCTGGGTCAAACCATCGAGATGGGAATCAGCGTTCATACCGGTGAAGTCGTCGCCGGAAACATCGGTTTCGAGAAAAAGATGGATTATACCGTGATCGGCGATGCCGTGAACACGGTGTTTCGGCTGCAGGGCCTCGCCAAGGCCTTTCCAAACGGGATTCTGATCAGCGATGCCACCCTACGGTCGGTGCGCTCACGCCCGGTCGTGCATGCCGTCTCCCTGCCGGCTGAATTTCCGACCGATCTCGGCGGGCTGAAGATTTACGAACTGCTCGAACTTGACAAACCTGCCTGATCCCTTTAGGCTTTCCATCTTCGATGTTGAATTCGCATCTCCCTCGGAGAAGACATGTCAAGCATCTATGCCGGTTCCCTGAAGGGACATTTCCTGGTGGCCATGCCCGGGCTGGTCGACCCGAATTTTTCGCAAACGGTCACCTGCGTTTGCGAGCACAATGAGCAGGGAGCCATGGGCATCGTGGTCAATCGGGTCCATGAAAACCTTTGCATGCAGGATATCTTTGACGAATTGTCGATCCGGGCAACGATGGCAGTCGACACCATTCCGATTCATGCCGGTGGCCCCGTGCACGACGGCGAGCTGTTCATTCTGCACGGTCGGCCGTTTGATTGGGAAGCGTCTTTGATGGTGACGCCGTCGTTGGCGCTCACCAACACCCGGGACGTTCTCGAAGCGATTGCCGCCCAGCACGGCCCGAAGGCCTTCATGGTCAGTCTGGGTTGTGCCGGATGGGGCCCGGGTCAGCTGGAGGCCGAGATAAAAGAAAACGCATGGCTGACGCATCCGGTGTTGGAAGACACCATTTTCGTACTTCCGGTGGCGGTTCGATGGGCGGAGACGTTGCGACGGATCGGAGTCAATCCGGCCATGTTATCGGACATTGCCGGTCACGCCTGAAACCAGCGTCAGTCTTTGTCGGTTTCCTTGGTTTTGGGCTTTTTTTTCTTGAGGCAGGCTTTATCCCTGCGGACAAACGCGCAGAGCTTGGGATTGTAGTATTCCTTGCAGTTCAGCGGGTTGTAGAGAGGACATTCAGGATGTTTCTCGGACATACACCGACATTCCCCTTGCGGTCGATGATGGCTCCTCGTCGATGCGCCGATAGTCGACAGGGGTGCCGTCGTCTCTGGACACCGTGGCTGATCCAATATCACATCTAACCATTGCTTACAAGGCGATAGCGAAACACGATATGCCCGCAGGCTGCCGGATTCTCGGGCAGACCGGAAACGACGGTGGATGACGGCCATGGATGATTACGGTTCTCATAAAGGCAGTATCTTGCAGATCAATCAGGATATCCGCGGGCTCTTTCAGACAGCCCGATCGATTCCCGGGCTGGCAGACGTCAGCTTTGGCGACTGGGAGAGGACGTGCAGCGCTCTACCTGAGCAACTGAACGAACTCATTATCCGCGTCGGGGTGGTCGGCCCCATTAAGTCCGGCAAGAGCACATTTTTAAACGCCTGGCTCAGGGGCGATTTCCTGAAGCGCGGCGCGGGCGTCGTAACATCCATTGTGACTCGGGTGCGGGCGGGGGAACGCCTTAAGGCCACCCTGTACTATAAATCCTGGAGCGAAGTGAACGCGGATATGGAGCAGGCCCTGGTCCTGTTTCCGTCGCTTCAATGGCGGTCCGCGGGGGATCGCTTCGACATCCGCCGCGAACAGGAACGTGCGGACTTGCAGCAGGCCTTGAACATGCTGAACGCCGACCTGCGGATTTCCGAGGACGCTCGCAATCACAATATGGTGTTGCTGTCCTGTTACTTGAGAGGGTATGAGGCTGTCCGGTCGTTTTTAACCGACCAGCCGGCTACCCAGCATTACGAGGCCGAACGGTTTATGGAGCACTGGAAGTTCACGGGGAATGAATCGCTGGCCGTCTACCTGCGAGACATTCAGCTCGAGATCCACTCCGATGCCCTGGGTGGCAACATCGAAATCGCGGACTGCCAGGGCAGTGACTCCTCGAACCCGCTGCATCTGGCCATGATTCAAGATTACCTGCGGTCGGCCCATCTGCTGATTTACGTGATCAGCAGCCGCACCGGCCTGCGGCGCGCGGACATCAAGTTCCTCACCATGATCAAGAAGATGGGTATTCTCGACAACATCCTCTTTGTGGTGAACTGCGATTTCAGCGAACACCCGTCGCTCGATGATTTGAAGGCGCTGGTGGACCGGGTTTCTGACGAACTTGCGCTCATCCGGCCTCGGCCGGAGGTCTATGCTTTTTCCGCTCTCTTCAATCTGTTCGGCTCCCTAGACGGCAATCTGACGGAGCGGGACCGGAGGCGCCAGGATCATTGGAAAGCCGAAGCGGATCTGGTGGATTTTTCGAACCGAGAAAGCCGGCGGTTCACCCGTGTCTTAAACCGAATTCTGGAGCATCAGCGGTACCTGCTCATGCTGCAGAACCCCATCGAACGGCTCAGCAGCATCTCCGCCGGCATGACCCACTGGATCGGGGTCAATCGCGATGTCCTCTCGCGCGATGCCGCGAGCGCCCGTATGATCGCAGAGCGTCTCCGCCGCCACCAACAGCGGTTCGGCCAGATTCTCACCGCCCTGAAGAGCTCGCTGTCCGGAGTGGGCCCCGCGATCAAGCAGGATGTTTCGGGGGAGGTCAATCGCTACCTGGCGCCGGCCTCCGGCGAGATTATGGCGTCCATCAACGACTTTATCGCCGGCTATCGGCTGGGCCCGGACAGCTATGCGGACCGATTGCGCCAATCTGGATTTTTCCAGACGTTGTATCAGGTGTTTCAGGTGTTCAAACAAGCGCTGGATGCTTTCATTGCCGAGCACATCAACCCGGAGATGATCCGGTTCATCGCATCCGAAGAGAACAAGATCCGGAGCGCTCTGGAGTCCATTGCGACGCCCTATCAAAGCCTGATTGCCGACGCTCATGCGGAATTCTGCAGCCTGATGGCCAACCTGGGCATTTCGATCGAAACCACCAGCCCTGAAAGCATCGGCATGCCCAGCGTCGAAGCCTTGCTGCGCCACACAGGGCTCAGCATCCCGCCGCTGGCTACCGCCATCGGTTATACCGTCCGAATCCGAACCGAAGCCGTCCTGCGAAGAGGGTTCTACCGTACGGTGAGCGGTTTTAAAAAAATCATGAAAAAACCGGTCAAGCGCGGAGAAGACGATGTTCGGGCGTTACAGGAAGCCATGCGGGTGATCAAACGCGAGACACGCCAGTCCTTGGAGTTTCACCTGAAGGATTATCAGGAGAACCTCAAGTTCAGGTATCTGTTTCGTCTGGCTGAAACCGTCGCGCAGCGATTCGAACAGGCGATCGTCCAGCAGCTTCAGGCCTATTCGACCGATTTTGGCATGCTGGCGGATCGGCTGGGCACCCGGCAGGTCGATAGGGAAAGCGCCGCCGCCCTGCTGGAGGACATGCACGTGCGCGGCCGGAAGATCAGCGAGGGCCTTGCTCGGCTGAAAGCGGGGCTTTCCGGAGCGGCCAACGCCGACGCATGAACGGGCCTGGATTCAACAGTCCATTTGAGACAGGCGTGTGCGCGCGAAATCGATTCCGGGATCCAGGCTCAGCGCCAGCTGATAGCAGTCCTTGGCCTTGGACACCAGCCCCAGCGCTTGATAGTTGACGCCGAGATTGGCGTAGTCGATGGCTGAGCTCGGATCCAATTCAATCACCCGCTGAAACGCTGCGACCGCCTTTTCATGTTCGCCACGTTTATAGTGGCAAAATCCGATCAGATTGTGAATATCGGTCCGGTCCGGATCGATTTCCAGCCCCTTGCGCAGCCATCCGAGCGCCTCGTCAAAGCGGCCGATGGTTTTCAAGGCGACTCCCATGTAGCTGTAAATGCTGGCCGCTTCCGTCGGATCGGGGTTTAGTTCCAGAGCGCGTCGGAAATAAGCCAGCGCCGATTCCGGTTCGGTCGCTCGCAGCCGGGTCAGACCGAGATAAAATTGAACAAAATATTTTCCGGGCAGAACCGCATCGATGTGTTTCAGCGCCGCGGCGGCCTCGGGAACCGGCAGTGTTTCGGCGGCATGCTTGGCCGCGAACATCAGCACGCTGGTGCTCCGCGATCGTTCCCGGAAATGGGCGCCTGGAACGATGGTGTAGTACGCGGGCACCTGTATGACCGGGTGCCGGGTCTCGATCAGGAAAACCTCGAGCCCGCATCGGGCCAATGCCAGGATGCAGCGTTCGGCTTCCACGCGGATGTTGGGGTTGGACAGGTCCGGCAGGCTGGACAGATCGACGCTGGAGCCCGGATCGGTCACATACCGCGCATCCGTCAGGTTTCGGAATTTGGGGAGCCCGCTGGCGACGTAATTGGCACCGGTGTTGAAATCGCCGGCCAGCTGAGCCACCTCCGTAAGTGCCCGGCTTAACGCTTTTTCCGGGCTGGGGGTGGTGCCGGCGGTCCAGACGATTTCACTTGTTTCCGGATGGGTTTGGGGGTCATATGCCAGCACACCGACGGTAGGGATTCCGGTATCGAGAGTGAAATCAGAGAGGTGCAGACGGACGCCGCACTGACGGTATCGATCCAGCATGCTGACCACCAGCGGGTCGTGCGCGGATTCGGGATGGATGGCCGGAACGCGGCGTTGATCATGGCTGATGATGGATGACACGTGGCGTTCCACGATTTCGCAGATGCCCTGCAGAACGGCTTCTTCCCGGCAGTTGCCCGCGGAGGACCCATTGAACTCGTTGATGGCGAAAAACCAATCGAAGGGAACCATGACAGCCTGGCCGCGGGTCAAGTTGAAAGCGGGGGTCCATTTGAAAGAGAGGGATTCGAAGATCCGTCGGACGTGCGGCAGGTCCTCCGAATCATCGTGAACCGACCGGGCGATCCATTCGAAAGGGATCACGGGTTCGCGGATGGCCGTCCGGGGGGCGTGGGTGAAATGCGCTGGGTCCTGCGCGAAGCTGAACAGGCTGAAGCGCTCGGCCAACTCCATCACGGCGCTCGCCTCGGCCTGCGGAGGGGTGGCTCCCTTTCCCATTTGTTTGCGCGTACCGATGACACGCTGCGCATCCAGGCCGCACCGGCTTAAATAGACCGGAATTCCGAGGCGGCCGTTATCAATCCGAACCGTCTCTTTGAGCAGATCCAGTCGTGCCGTTTGGAGAGTTTCTCGGAACCGGCGGAGGGTTTCTTCAGGCGGGATGATCTTGTCCTGATCCCGGGTAACGGTTTTAAACGCATCCGCCAACCTCAATTCTTGCATCACGGACTCCTTCTGTCGACGGCGGTGTGAGCCGTGCGATCTCGGCGCGGTCGAGTTCGTCCAGCCCAAAGCTGAAAATTTATTGTTTTTCGTTGACCGGCTAGAAATAATTTGTTAAAAAGAAAATTTGTGTGGGGATGTAGCTCAGCTGGGAGAGCGCGGCGTTCGCAACGCCGAGGTCAGGGGTTCGATCCCCCTCATCTCCACTTTCTAATTGAACACCCCGTCCGGAATGAAATTGCTTAGGTTCGCTGGTATAGCACAGAGGCGTGGAAATAGAAACTGGTCTTGTCGGCAGCGTGCGGGCCGCCTTGCCGCCAAACCCCATATCGGGTGGCCTTGCCAGGGCCGCCCGAATTTTTTAGCTGGAACCAGCGAGGCGCTGACGGACATCTGAACAGCATCGAACCCGAGAAGGCAGCAAACCTCCATGAATCGAAAAGCCGAATTGGAACGAAGAACCCGGGAAACCGCCATCCGCATCAGCCTGGACCTTGATGGCGTTGGCGCCCCCCAGGTTGCCACCGGGATAGCGTTCTTCGACCACATGCTGACGCTCTTCGGAACGCATGGCTTTGTCGACATGACGCTCCACGCCCAAGGCGACTTGGATGTCGATGCCCATCACACGGTCGAGGATGTCGGCATCGTGCTGGGCGACGCGATTCAAACCGCTCTGGGTGACCGGCTTGGGATTCGCCGGTACGGGTTTGCGGTGACACCCATGGATGATGCGTTGGCCACGGTTGCCGTCGATTTGTCGCGGCGTCCCTACTTGGTTTTTCATGTTCCGCCCGGCGAGGCGGCAAGCCCGGTGTTCAATCGCAGCCTGGCCAAGGAATTCTTTCGGGCCATCGCCAACCATGCCGGAATGAATCTTCACATCACCGTGCCTTACGGGGAAAATGAGCATCATATCCTGGAGGCCGTCTTTAAATCCTGCGGGCGTGCGCTTAGACAGGCCGTTAGCATCGATGAGCGCATACGCGGTGTGCGTTCATCCAAGGGCATGCTTTAAGACGATTTTCCGTCCACCCTTTCTTTTCTGACGTGACGATGTTGCCATGCTGATTATTCCCGCCATCGATTTAAAGGACGGCAAGTGTGTTCGGTTGATTCAAGGTCGAATGCAGGATGAAACTGTATACTCGAACGATCCAGCGGCGGTGGCCCGGCGCTGGGTGGATGCCGGCGCGGAGATGCTGCATGTCGTGGATCTGAACGCCGCCGTTCAGGGAATGCCGTGCAACCAAAAACAGATCGGCGCGATTATCCGGGCTGCCGGTGTTCCGGTGCAGGTCGGCGGCGGGATGCGTGACATCGCTACGGTGGCCGCGGGCTTGGAGTCGGGTGCCCAGCGCGTGATCATCGGTACGGGCGCCATTGAAAACCCGGCTTTCGTCCGGGAAGCCTGCCGGACCTATCCGGGCCGAATTGCCGCGGGCATCGATGCTCGCGAGGGCCGGGTGGCGATTCGAGGCTGGACCCAAACAACGGAGACCCTGGCGGTGGAACTGGCGCGCCGGCTGGAGGACGCCGGGGTGTGCGCGATCATTTTTACGGACATTCAGCGGGATGGGATGCAGGTCGGACCGGGCATCGAAGAAACCCGAAAACTGGCTGCAGCGGTTCATGTCCCGGTGATCGCCTCCGGCGGAGTGGGGATGCTCGATCATATCCGCAGTCTGATGGAACTGGAAACGGTCGGGGTGACGGGAGTCATTACCGGCAAGGCGCTTTATACTGGAGCCTTACGCTTTGAAGAGGCCCTCGCGTTGAGCCGGTCCTCGGGGCCGGCTTCGCCGGGCGCGGCGGTTCGCGCCTGAAGGCGGAGGACGTTCCTTGGCGGGTTACATTCCCGAAGACAAAATTGCCGAGATCCGGCATGCGGCGGACATCGTCGACGTTATTTCCGAGACGGTTCTGTTGAGGAAGAGCGGGAAAAATTTTTCCGGACTCTGTCCGTTTCACGCCGAAAAGACGCCGTCGTTTACGGTGAGCCCCGACAAGCAAATTTTTCACTGCTTCGGGTGTGGTGCGGGCGGCAACGTTTTCAGCTTTATCATGAAGCGGGACGGTATCGGATTTGCTGATGCCGTGCGGCGTCTGGCCGCACGCAGCGGGGTGGAGATTCCGGAACGATCCGTATCTCCCCGTGCCAAGCGGCAGTTGAGCGAACAGGCCGCCTTATTGGAAGTGAACCGGTTGGCCGCGGATTATTTCCGACAGACGATTCGGCAACCGCCTGCAGGCCAGGCGGCGATGGACTATCTCACTCGGCGGGGGGTGACGCTCGAGACCATTGAAAAATTCGAACTGGGCTACGCGCCTAAAGGCTGGGATCATTTGCTGGGGCACATCACCCGCAAGAAAGTTTCGCCGGCCTTGCTCGAAAAGGCGGGTCTGGCGATTCCGCGCCGGGATGGCGCCGGTTTTTACGATCGCTTTCGAGACCGCATCATTTTCCCGATTCATGATGAAAATGCCCGCGTGGTCGGATTCGGAGGCCGAGTGCTGGACAGCTCCACCCCGAAGTATCTCAATTCTCCGGAGACACTCGTTTACACTAAGCGTCGCGTGCTTTATGGTCTGAACCATGCCAAGGATTCCTGCCGCACGTCGGGATCGGTGTTCATCGTCGAAGGCTATCTGGATTTAATCGCGCTGCACCAGCACGGCGTCACCAACGCGGTCGCTACCTTGGGAACCGCATTGACGCCCGAGCAGATCCGCCTGCTGAAGCGATATGCCGGCCAGATGGTGCTGGTCTACGATTCGGATGAAGCCGGTATTCGTTCGGCTCGACGCTGCATCGACCTGTTCTGGAAAGAACACGTGGATTTTAGGCGCGGCGACGTTTTTAGCGAGGAGCGCGCCGATACCCATATCCTGGTCTTGCCGGAGGGACACGATCCGGACTCGTTCTTGATGGCGCACGGCGTTGATGCGTTTCGGCGTCTCGCCGAAAGCGCACCGGGGGTGATTACATTTGTTATGGAGCAAGCCGTCCAGCGTCATGGGCTGAGCACTGAAGGCAAGATCCGAATCGTGTCGGAACTACAGTCGTATTTAGCCGCTATCAACGATAGCGTCGCTCGAGCGCTTTACGTCAAGCAGCTGTCCGAGCGCGTCCGTCTGGACGAATCGGTTATCCTGGAACGGTTGCAGGTCCGCGGCGGCCCCAGCGCCGTGCCGGGACCCGGCGTCGAGACCGTCCCGGGCGCCGGCCTCCGGGCGGTCGATACCCATGAGCCATTCGAGCAGCGCATCATCGCCATGATGCTGCAGTTTCCGGAAATCATTCCGGAAATAACCCAAAATGGGATTCTGGAAGCTTTTTCGCATCCGCTTCTGAAATCAGCCGGTGAGAGCATCTTGCGACATCGTTATAAAGCGGTCGAGCATCTTCCGGAATTATTAGGTATGATCGAAGAAGGGACGCTGAAAGAAACCCTGGTGGCGTTGGCGATGAGCGACGAGAGTTGGAGCCGCAGCGGGTGCAGCGCCTTCTTGCGACGGTTCATGGAAACCCGGCAGAAACAGCTGAGCGGGGGTTCGATGCAGGCCGCGATTGAAGCGGCCGAACGCGAGCACGATGAGAATGAAGTGATGCGGCTTTTAAGCGAAAAGCAGAAAATGGCCGTGCGGCGTGAGAAACAGAAAATGTCGGTGTTGCGAAAAAAATAGTGCCAGCAACTTCGGAGGATTCGGGGAGACACCACGACATGTCCAAGAAACCTGTAAACTCAAAAGAAACCCATCAGAAAGCCGCTAAACGTCCGGGCAACCCCAAAAAGACGGTTGTAGCGAAGAGCCCCAAGCCTTCCAAGGGTATGCCCGAACCTGGCCCTGGCGCGGACGGCGGCAAAGCGCCTGAAAACAAAGTCAATAAAAAGGCGATTCAGGAGCTGCTGACCAAGGGCAAGAAACAGGGGTTTCTGACCTACGATGAAATCAACGAGCTGCTACCGGAGGACATGCTTTCCCCCGAACAGATCGACGAAACCTTGATGCTGTTCGATGACAACGGTATCGAGGTGGTGGATGAGAAACAAAACAAAAAAATCGTGAAACTGAAAAGCGTTTCCGAAAGAAAAATCGTCAGCGAGGAGGTGGATGGCGGCGATTACGGATCCGTGACCGACCCGGTCAAGATGTACTTGCGCGAGATGGGGATGGTCACTTTGCTCAGTCGTGAGGGCGAGGTGGAAATCGCCAAAAAGATAGAAGCGGGGGAGCAGGAAGTGCTGCGCGCGCTGCTCGAATCGATCATCGGAGTGGAAGCCATCATCGAACTGGGCGATAAAATCGAAAGCGGCAGCCTGCGGCCGAAGCACGTATTAAGAGATATCGACGAGGGCGATACATACAACGACGAGATGCTTCAGACCGAAAAATTTCTCGAAACCATCCGACAGATCAAAACCCTTCATCAGCAAAACCGAGATCAGCGGGAAAGGGCCTTTGTCGCCGCCGGCGACGCCGATGAGCAACGCAAGGCCAGACGCAACCTGCAGCGGCTGATATCGGATATTTTCAATCTCCTGAAAGACTGGCGGCTGGAAGCCAGCGTGATCGAAGAAATCGAAGGCAAGATCCAGCAGGAGATCGAGTGGTCCGAATCCATGACGAAAAAGGTGGCCAAGTACGCGGACAAACTCGGCGCCCCCGTCAAAGAGCTGCGGGATCATCTCACCTCCAAGACTGCGTTTTTGAAATGGGCCGCCGGGCGCAACGATGCAACGAAGGATGAACTCGCCGGCGCCTACGTCGACATCCGCCAGATCATCGAGAAGCATGGCGCGCGGGAAGTTGAAATTTGCGCAAACAGCCGTGCCTTGAAACGCGTTATGACCAGCGTGGAAGAGGGGCGCTTGAGGGCGAAGCTGGCGAAGAGCGAACTCACGAAGGCCAACCTGCGGCTGGTGGTCAGTATTGCCAAGAAATACACCAATCGAGGGCTGCAGTTTTTGGACTTGATTCAGGAGGGCAATATCGGCTTGATGAAAGCCGTGGATAAATTCGAGTACCGTCGCGGCTACAAATTCAGCACGTACGCCACCTGGTGGATCCGGCAGGCCATTACCCGGGCGATCGCCGACCAAGCGCGGACCATTCGTATCCCGGTCCACATGATCGAAACCATCAACAAACTGATTCGCACGTCGCGGTACCTGGTGCAGGAGCAGGGGCGTGAACCCACGCCCGAAGAGATTGCCGAGAAAATGGAGATCCCGCTGGAAAAGGTCCGCAAGGTGTTGAAGATCGCGCGGGAGCCGATTTCGTTGGAGACTCCCATCGGCGAGGAGGAGGACAGTCATCTGGGGGATTTCATCGAGGACAAGAAGTTCATGCTTCCATCGGAAGCGGCCGTCAGCATGAACCTTGCCGAGCAAACCCGCAAGGTGCTTGCGACTCTCACGCCGCGTGAGGAAAAGGTGCTGCGGATGCGATTCGGCATCGGCGAGAAGGCCGATCATACCTTGGAGGAGGTCGGTCAAGACTTTGCGGTAACCCGCGAGCGCATCCGCCAAATCGAAGCCAAGGCGCTGCGCAAACTCCGCCATCCCACTCGCAGCCGCAAACTGAAGCATTTCATTGAAACGTAAGCCGGCCGGATCGGGCGGCGGCGGAGTCTCCGGTGATGAACGAATCTTGACAAACCGGCGACGAGCCGTTAAACAGATAGCGGCGGTAGGCCCTGTGGGCCCATAGCTCAGCTGGCAGAGCCACCGGCTCATAACCGGTCGGTCCCTGGTTCGATCCCAGGTGGGCCCATCGCTCTGCGCCGACCCGCCTGACGGCTGTCTTTGAAATGGTTCGATGCAAGGCGTGGGTTGATACAATCCGCGCCTTCTTTCATCCCGGCGCCCCGAACGCCGATGGTTTCCCGAACCCGCGAGGTTGTGTCGGATCTTTTCATGCCGCTGCTACTTGCCGACATCATTGACGTGCTGGAGCGCATGGCGCCTCCATCGCTGGCCGAAGCATGGGACCCTGTTGGTCTCCAGATCGGCGATCCGCAACGACGCATCGACTCGGTGTGTGTGGCGCTGGATCCGGGACCGGATGTGGTGGCCGCTGCCTGCCGTTCCCGTGCCGATCTGCTCATCACGCATCACCCCCTCTTTTTCCGGCCCCTCCAGCGGATTGAAACCAATACAGCGTTAGGAACCGTCATCGAGCAGGCCGTGCGGCACCGCCTGGCGATTTATTGCATGCATACCAATCTGGATGCCGCTGCAGATGGACTCAACGACCTGCTGGCGCGCCGCCTGGGGCTGCGCCGGCTGAGGCCGCTGAGGCCACCGGGTGACATCACCGACCGCCAGCATCCAGGCATCGGCCGGATCGGAACGCTGGTGCAGGCCACGTGTCTTTTGGATCTGGCGCGGTTGGTGAAACAGCGGCTGGGGGCGGCAGCGGTTCGAATGGCCGGCGATCCTGCGTTGCGTGTCAAACAAGTGGCGCTGGTAACTGGAAGCGGCGGCAGCGCCGTTGGTACATTTTTGCGCATGGAGCTGGACGCATTCATCAGCGGTGATCTGCGATACCATGAGGTGCGCGACATTGAATACGCCCGGCGCGGGGTGGTGGATGTCGGGCATTTCCATTCCGAGCACTTGATGGTCGATGCGATCGTGCAACGCTTAAGACGTGCTTTCGGCCGCCGTCGTCCGCCGGTTCGGGTGCAGGCCTGTTCGCTGGAAAAGGACCCATTCTCGGTGGTTTGATTCCGCCGCCGAAACGTTGCCGAGCGGTGGGGGCATTTCACCCAATAACCCCTGTAACCAAGGAGGAAGGCACCCATGCCCAACGACATCCGGCAGCAGATATCCATGCTGGTCAACCTCCAGGATGTTGAACTGAAAATCCATCGAACCCAGCTGGAACTGAGCCAGGTGGAAGGGCGCACCGCCGAACTGGACGCTATGCTTAACGAATTCATTTCCGCCGTCGAATCCGGCAGGGCAGATGTTGAAGAACTCACCAAACGCATTCGGGCGCTTGAATCCGACCTGCAGATGAATCAAGGCCGGATCGCGAAGAGCCAGGAAAAGCTGCGTTCGGTGAAAACCAACAAGGAATACCAGTCCGGGCTGAAAGAGATTGACGACCTCGGCGCCATCGGATCCAAGATCGAAGATGAGATCCTGACGGGAATGGAACAAGTGGAGGCTGCAAACGCTCAAGTGAAAGAGCATCAGCAACGATTGAATACCCAGGACGGTTTGATCCGAAGCGAAAAGGAAAGCGTCCTGCAGGATGCGGAGCAGGCCCGGCAGCGGCTGGAGGGCCTAACGGCCGAGGCGGCTGCGCTGGCCGGTCGAATTTCGGCGGAAGCGCTGGCTCTTTACCGTCGGGTCAAATCCAAGAAGGCCAATGGGGTGGCCATTTGTGCGGTTTCCGCATCCGTCTGCGGCGGATGCCATGTGAACATCCCGCCACAGATGTACAATGAACTGCAGCGGGTCGATCGCTTGAAGAATTGCCCGAACTGTGAGAGGATCATTT
>CAZEKN010000019.1:0-17325 GCA_964512755.1 uncultured Desulfatibacillum sp.
TGGAGAAGATCAAGCGCGACGTCCGCATCACCACCATCTACGAGGGCACGAGCGAAATCCAGCAGAACATTATCAGCACCTTCCGCTGGAAGAAGAGCCGCAAGACCAAGGGCGGTTTCTACGGATCCATGGCGGCCGAGATGGAGCAGCTGGAGAAAGCCTGTCCGGGCTGTGGCGGCGGCTTCTATGCCCTGGCCGCGCGGGCGCTGAACCACCTGATCGTGGTCGCCGATACCAGCCGGCTCACCCGGCAGCAGATTCTCATGTTCGACCTGGCGGACCTGATGGCCCACGTCGAGGTCGGGGTGGCGGTTGCGCGCAGGGCGGCGGCCCTGGCGGCCGACGGGGACTCCCTTGCCGGCCGCGCGGCGCTGGTGGCGCGGATCTTCGCCTGGGAGGTCTGCCAGCTCTTCGAACGCAACAGCCTGCGGATTCTCACCGGCACCGGCGAGATCGACGCGGCGGCCGTGGTCGGCTCTCTATCCGAGATGCGTTTCAGCGAATTCGCCGGCAGCTGCCGCAATGTGGTCAAGGATATGGACCGCCTGGCGGACCTCGTCTTCGGGCGCTGATGAGTTGGCCGGTTTCTGGATTTCAGTCGACTTTACTGAAGGAGAACATGATGCGCTTCAAGGACAAAGTGGTGATGGTCACCGGAGGGGCGGCCGGGATCGGACGGGTGACGGCCGAAGCCTTTGCTCGCGAGGGGGCCAAGCTGGCCATTTGCGACCTGAACCCCGAAGCCGGGATAGAGGCCCTGAAGTCATTGGGACCGGAGGCTTCCTTCGAGAAGGTTAATGTGGCTGACGAAGCGGACGTGTCCAAGTGGACCGAACAGGTGGCCCAGCGTTACGGCCGCATTGACATCTTAGTCAACAATGCCGGGATCACACGCGACGCCCTGCTGCTGCGTATGAAGGAGTCGGATTGGGATCTGGTTCTGAGCGTCAACCTGAAGGGTTCGTTTTTGTGCACCAAAGCGGTGGTGCGCCACATGGCCCAGCAGCGCTCGGGTCGGATCATTAACGTGGCCTCGGTGGTCGGGGTGGTCGGCAACGCCGGCCAGGCCAACTATGTCGCCTCCAAGGCCGGTCTCATCGGCCTGACCAAAACCGTCGCCCGAGAGTTCGCCGGCCGCGGCATCACGGTGAATGCGGTCGCACCCGGGTTCATCGAAACCCAGATGACTGCGGTTTTGGGTGACAAGATCAAGGAGGGTTTCTTGGCCCAGATCCCGATGGGGCGGGCCGGGTCGCCCGAGGACGTGGCCGGCGCGGTGACGTTTCTCGCCTCCGACCAGGCGGCCTACTTGACCGGCCAGGTGCTGCACGTGAGCGGCGGAATGTATATGTAGATACGGTATACAAAACACCAAACTATCGACTCATCGAACTTTACGGAGGGAATCAAGATGTCCAACAAAGAAATTCAAGAAAAAGTCAAGAAGATCATTGCCGAAAAGCTGAGCGTGGATATTGCGGAAGTCAAGCCCGAAGCTTCCTTCGTCGATGACTTGGGAGCCGACTCCCTGGATCTCGTCGAGCTGATCATGTCCATGGAAGAGGAATTCGGAGTCGATATTTCCGACGAGGACGCGGAGAAGATCGTGACTGTCAAGGATGCGATGGATTACGTCGCCAATAAGCAGTAATTCCAAACGAGCGATGAACGATCGAGGAGGTCTTTTGGCGAAGCGGGTGGTTGTCACGGGTGTGGGGCTGGTCTGCCCGGTGGGAATCGGAGTCGAGGAGAGCTGGAAAGCCATATGCGCCGGGCAATCCGGCGTGACGCGGATCACCCGGTTTGATCCAGCGCTTTACGAAACCCAAATTGCGGCTGAAGTCAAAGGATTCAGGGCGGAAGACTTCATGAGCAAGAAAGAGGCCAGGCGGTTCGAGCTGTTCATCTCCTATGCGGTGGCGGCCACCCGCATGGCGGTCGATGATTCCAGGCTGCAGATCACGGAAGAAAACGGCGACCGCGTGGGCGTCATCACGGGATGCGGCCTGGGCGGGTTGCGCTTCATGGAAGACACCATCCTGAGTATCCATAGCAGCGGTCCCAAACGCGTCAGCCCCTTTTTCATTCCGATGATGATCGGAAACATGGCACCGGGCATGATCTCGATTCTTTTCGGGGCAAAAGGGCCCAACCTGTCTTTGGCGACGGCCTGCGCTGCCGGGGCTCACGCCGTGGGAGACTCATTCAAGATCATCCAGGAGGGCCGCGCCACCGCCATGATTACCGGCGGGACCGAGGCCGTGATTTCGCCTTCCTGCGTCGCCGGTTTCAATGCCATGAAGGCATTGTCCACGCGCAACGCGGAGCCTGAGCGGGCGTCGCGGCCGTTTGAACGCGATCGCGACGGGTTCGTGCCCGGCGAGGGCTCGGGTATCCTGGTGCTCGAAGAGCTTGAGCATGCCCGCCGCCGGGGTGCCGACATTTATGCGGAGGTGGTGGGCTACGGCCTTACCGGCGACGGGTTTCACATGACCGCGCCGCCGCCCGACGGAAACGGCGCCAGCCGCTGCATGCAAATGGCGTTGGACGATGCCGGCCTGCGTCCGGAGGAGGTGGACTACATCAACGCCCACGGCACGTCGACGGAGCTGAACGATCTCTACGAAACCCGCGCCATCAAGGCGGTCTTCAGACAACATGCCCGCAAAGTGGCGGTCAGCTCCACCAAGTCCATGACCGGGCACCTTCTCGGGGGCGCCGGCGGTGTTGAAGCCGTTTTCTCGGTATTGGCCATCCGCGACGGGATTATGCCGCCCACCATCAATTACGACAACCCGGCTGAGGAATTGGATCTGGACTATGTGCCCAACGTAGCCCGCAGAGCCAAGGTGAACGTGGTTATGTCCAACTCGTTCGGATTCGGCGGGACGAATGCGTCGCTGGTTTTCAGGAAGTACAACCCGAACCAAGTGTAGCGGCCGGGTGGTTCCTATCGTCATCGGCAGGGCAATAGCCGGCAGCGCGAGAGCATAGATGAAAACGCACGGAGACCACCGTGGGTTGGCGACTATGCTCTTTGTTTTTTGGGGGGGGGAGCGTCGGACGTCCAATACCGGCATTGTGATTCGGGCTATTGATAGATACAATATTCTGTTATAACTAAAATCGCCATCAAGCGCCGATTCGGCGTGAGGCATCCTAACCCGTTCATCCGGATCGTTTATGAAAAGCCCTGACCGGCCATCCTGGGAAACTTATTTCATGGACATCACCGCGCTGGTCGCCAAGCGTACCACCTGCCTGCGGCGTGCGGTGGGCGCGGTGATCGTCAAGGACAAACGCATTCTGTCCACCGGATACAATGGAGCTCCCTCCGGAATTCGTCATTGCGCCGAAGTGGGCTGCCTGCGGGAGCAGCTCAAGGTCGAATCCGGCATGCGCCATGAGTTGTGCCGGGGCATTCACGCCGAACAGAACGCCATCATCCAGGCGGCCTATCACGGGGTTTCCGTCAAGGGCGCCAGCCTGTTCTGCACCAACCAACCCTGTTCGATCTGTGCCAAGATGATCGTCAATGCCGGCATTGTCGCCATTTACTACCGATCCGGTTATGCCGACGAACTGGCACGGGACATGCTGTCGGAAGCCGGAATTCCAATGATTCAGGTCGCTGAATCTGAAGTGCAGCCGCACCCGGAAACCTAACTGGTCTACCCTGTTGCCAAAAGGAGAGCGGGCATGAAATGTCCATACTGCAGCGAGATCGAGAACAAGGTCATCGACTCCAGATTGAGCAAGGACGCCAGTGTGATCCGAAGGCGTCGCGAGTGTCTGACCTGTAGCCGGCGTTTCACGACGTACGAGCATATCGAAGAAATTCCGATCATGATCATCAAGAAGGACGGCCGGCGCGAGCTTTTCAACCGTGATAAAGTGCGTTCGGGCATGCTCAAGGCCTGCGAGAAGCGCAACATCAGCATGAACAGTATTGAAGAGTTCATTGACGACATGGAGCGTGACCTGCGCGAGGCGGAAGAGAAAGAGATCCCCGCAGCCGTCATCGGCGAGAAGATCATGGCCAAGCTGCACGAACTGGACGACGTGGCGTATGTGCGCTTCGCCTCCGTTTACCGGGAGTTTAAGGACGTGAACGATTTCGTTTCCGAGCTCAAAAAGCTGTTGAGCACCGATACCCCGTGAACGATGAACATTTCATGCAGATGGCCCTCGAAGCGGCAGAGCAGGGCCGTGGCTATACGTCTCCCAACCCGTTGGTGGGGGCCGTGGTGGTCAAGAACGGGGTCGTGGTCGGCCGGGGGTTCCATCCATTCGCCGGCGGAGCGCATGCCGAGGTGCACGCCATTGACGCGGCCGGCGATGCCGCGCGCGGTGCCACGCTTTACGTCAACCTGGAGCCCTGCAACCATACCGGTCGAACGCCTCCCTGCACGCACAAGATCCTATCGGCCGGGCTTCGGCGGGTGGTCATCGCCATGCGCGACCCCAATCCACAGGTCGCGGGCGGCGGGGCCGAGTTCTTGGAGGCTCGAGGGGTCGAGATTGTCTGCGGCGTCTGCGAAGAGCAGGCTCAGAGGCAGAACGAGGTTTTTACCAAATATATCCGTGCGGGCCGTCCGTTCGTGACGGCTAAGTGCGCCGCCACCCTCGATGGCCGCATGGCGACCCGCACCGGGGATTCCAAGTGGGTCACCGGCGAGGAAGCCCGGGCATTCGTACACGAGTTGCGCCATGCGGTGGATGCGATTATGGTAGGAGTCGGGACCGTTGCAGCGGACGATCCCCTGCTGACCACGCGCTTGAAAGGCCGGCCTTCCAAGGATCCGATCCGGGTCATTCTGGATACCCGGCTGCGAATCGCTCCGACGGCCCGGGTGCTCAACCACTGCTCCGAAGCGGAAACGATTCTGGTGGTGGGAAAGGAGGCGCCGGCGTCGGCGCGGCTGCGGATGCCGACGAAAGGTGTACGGGTGATCGACGCTGAGATCCGTGATGGCCGCCTCGATCTGGATCGGCTGATGGATCAGCTGGGGCGGATGGGCGTAACCAGTATTCTGATCGAAGGGGGTGGCCGGACGCTGGGATCGGCCTTCCGGTCAGGTATCGTGGACAAGGTCTGTTTTTTTTATGCCCCCCTGCTTTCGGGCGGCGACGACGGGGTGCCGATCTGCAGCGGCGCCGGAGCGGAAACCATGCGGGACTGCATTCGCCTGGATCGCATTCGTACCCGGCGCTTCGGCGACGATGTAATGATCGAGGGGTATGTCATCCGCACTTAACAACTGAAGGGCGGGGCTTGCGCTCGGTGCGGCGCGGATTCTTATGTTTACGGGCATCATAGAAGGATTGGGCGCGATTACTGCGGTTCGTCCGGTAGGCTCCGGGAAACGGCTGGCCGTTGCGGCGGACTTCGACTTTTCCGGAACCAGGGTCGGCGACAGCATTTCGGTCAGCGGCGCCTGCCTGACTGCGGTCGCCATCGCCGGGCGGCAGTTTGAAGTCGACGTGTCGCCGGAGACCCTTGCCCGGACGACGCTCGGATCCGTCCGGGTCGGTGAGCGCGTGAACCTCGAAAGGGCATTGCGCCTTTCGGACCGGATCGACGGCCATTTGGTGTCCGGCCATACGGACGGCACCGGCACCATCGACACCCGCGAAGCCACGGGCAATGCCGTCATCGTGACCGTTGCCGTGGCGGAAGCCCTCACCCGGTACATGATCGTCAAAGGGTCGGTCGCCGTCGACGGAGTCAGCTTGACCATCAATCGTCTCGATCCCGACCGTTTCTCCGCCAGCATCATCCCCCACACCGCTGCGCTGACCACCATCGGTTTGAAGCGGACGGGCGAACGGGTCAACATTGAAGTCGATCTGATCGGCAAGTACGTGGAAAAATTTTTGACCAACCAGCCGCGCCCGCCTGCAGGCGTTAGCATGGAATTGCTCGCCAAGGCGGGGTATATTAAATAGGATTTTGGAGCCTTTTATGCCCCATATTTCCATCGAACAGGCCATCGAAGACATTCGCGCCGGCAGAATGGTGATTCTGGCCGACGGGAACGACCCGGAAAGCGAGGGAGATTTCTGCCTGGCGGCCGAGAAAGTCACACCGCAGAGCATCAACTTCATGGCCAAGTACGGGCGCGGCCTCATCTGCCTGTCGCTTACGGACCAGAAAGCTCGGGCACTGGACCTGCCGCCCATGGTGGACAACAACACCTCGCGCTACGGCACTGGATTTACCGTTTCGATCGACGCTCTTCAGGGAGTGACCAGCGGGGTATCCGCCGCCGACCGGGCCACGACGATCCTGACGGCCGTGGGGGACACGACGCGGCCGAGCGACCTCGTGCGGCCGGGCCATGTGTTTCCGTTGCGCGCGCGCGAGGGCGGCGTGATCGTTCGAACTGGACAGACCGAAGGGTCGGTCGACCTATCACGCCTGGCGGGCCTGAGGCCGGCCGGCGTCATCTGCGGGATCATGGACGAAGACGGGGCCATGGCCAACGTCGCTGCCCTGGAGACGATCAGCGTGGCGCACGGGATCGGGATCTGCACGATCCCCGATCTGATCGAATACCGTATGCGCACGGAGTCCTTCGTCCACCGGGCCGCTGAGGCCGTCATCCCCACCGTCGTTGCCGGGGAATTCAAGGCCATCGTTTACGAAAACGACGTCGACGACCTGCTGCACTTCGCCATGGTCAAGGGGACCATCGAGCCCGATAAACCGGTCCTGGTGCGCGTGCATTCCGAATGCCTCACCGGCGACATCTTCGGATCGATGCGCTGTGACTGCGGGCCGCAGCTGCACCGGGCGATGGCCATGATGGAAGCGGAAGGCTGCGGCGTGTTGTTGTACATCCGCCAGGAGGGCCGGGGCATCGGCCTGGTGAACAAGATCAAGGCGTATGCGCTCCAGGAAAAAGGGCTGGACACGGTTCAGGCCAACGTGGAGCTGGGATTTCAGCCGGACATGCGCAATTACGGCATCGGCGCTCAGATCCTGGCGGACCTCGGGGTGCGCAAGATGCGGCTGATGACCAACAACCCCAAGAAAATGGTCGGCCTTCAGGGGTACGGTTTAAGCATTGTCGACCAGGTTCCGATCGAAATCGAAGCTAATGAGTTCAACAAGTGCTACCTCGAATGCAAAAAGATCAAGATGGGGCATCTGCTGTCGTTGGAGAAGACCCCGTAGGGAAAAAAAGCGTCAACCATTATGAGAAGAGGAGTCGGAATGCCGAAGATCGTCGAGGGAAAATTAAACGCGGAAGGCCGGAAGTTCGCCATCGTGGCGAGCCGCTATAACGATTTCATTACGGAGAAGCTCGTGGCTGGAGCGCTGGATGGCTTGAACCGCTGCGGCGCCAAGGATAAGGACGTCGAGGTGTTCAAGGTTCCGGGCGCTTTCGAGATTCCGCTGGTGGCCAAGCGGGTGGCCATGACCCAGCGCTTCGACGCCATCATCTGCCTGGGGGCCGTGATCCGCGGGGCGACGCCGCACTTCGATTTCGTGGCAGCCGAGGCCTCCAAAGGCATCGCCCATGTGATGATGGAGACAGGACTGCCGGTGATCTTCGGGGTGATCACGGTGGACACCATTGAACAGGCCATCGAGCGCGCCGGCACCAAACTGGACAACAAAGGCTTCTCCGCGGCCATGGCGGCCGTGGAAATGGTCAGTCTCTTCCGGGCGGTGTGATAGGCGTATGGGCGCCAGGCGCAAGGCGCGCGAGACGGCCATGCAGGCCCTTTTTTTTATGGACGAACGCCGGGACTTCTCGGATGAGATGTTCGAACGGTTCTGTGCGAATTTCGCTCCCAAACCGGACGTGCGCCCCTACTTCCTGCGTCTGGTGCAGGGCGTGCTGAAATGCAGGGCCGACCTGGATGCGCTGATCGAGCGTTTCTCCGAGAACTGGAGCTTGAGCCGTATGTCGGGCATCGACCGTAACCTGATGCGCATCGCCGTATTCGAAATAGTGTGGTGCCGGGACATCCCGGCCAAGGTGAGCATCAACGAGGCGGTGGACATCGGCAAGAAATTCGGGAGCGAGGATTCCGGAGCGTTCATCAACGGGATCGTGGACAGCATCCGGGCGGCGCTTGAAAAAGGGGACATCCAGCCTTTCATTTCCGCGACGGAGGAGCCTGATTCTAAAACCTAAACACCCAAATACCCAGATAACAACTACCGAGGTTCATTATGATCATCAAGAAACTGGCGGTGGGGCCGATCATGGCCAACTGCTTTATCGTCGGATGTAATCAGACACGCGAAGCGGCGGTGATCGACCCGGGCGACGAGGCGGATCGGATCCTCCTTGCCCTGGCCGAGTTGAAGCTGACCGTCAAGCAGATCATCAACACCCACGGGCATTTCGACCATGTCGGGGCGAACAAGCGCATGAGGGCGGCGACCGGAGCGCCGATTCTGATTCATGCCCTGGATGCGCCGATGCTAAGCACGCTCGCCCGCAGTGCGGCGGCCTGGGGAATGTCGGCCGAGAACTCTCCAGCCCCGGACCGTTTTCTCGAAGAAGGTGATACTATCGAATTCGGCTCGATCCGGTTCAGGATCATCCACACCCCCGGGCACACCCCCGGGGGCGTTTCCCTGTTTGCGGACGGTCGCCTTTTCGCGGGCGATACGCTGTTCGCGGGTTCGGTGGGCCGGACGGACTTTCCGGGCGGTGACTTCGAGGTTCTGAAATCCAGCATTCAGAAAAAGCTCTTCATCTTGGGCGATGAAGTGCAAGTCTTCACCGGCCACGGGCCGGAGACCACCATCGGCGAGGAAAAACGGCACAATCCATTTGTCGGATTGGGCGGGAGGGGCTGAAAAGCAATAGGTCCTATGGGTCCTATAGGACCTATTTTCCGCTCGCCTCAATCGACAACGGTTTCGCCGCCGGGCCCAGAAACCATCTTTGCCAGGACGGTGTCCAGCTCCTGACGCTTGAGGATGTCATAGTAGATCATAATGTGTTTGACATAAGCGACGGTGATATCCCCGCGGCAAAACCCGTGTTCGGCTTCCTGATAGTACTTGCGAAAGCGCAGCAGGGGCAGGCTCTTGGCCAGTGACTCCCAACGGCTGGGGTCAAGGCCCATTTTCGAAGCGAGCCGCCGGGCATCCTGGATGTGCCCCGGGCCGGCATTGTAGGCCGCCAGCGAGGTCAACAGCCGATCATCCTCATCCATCCCCTCGAACTGGTCATAGATCCATTTCAGGTATTGGACCCCGGCTTTGATATTTGCGACCGGATCGAGCAGATCGGTGGCTTTTAGGCTGCGTCCGGTGGCCGGCAGCACCTGCAGCAGGCCCTGGGCATCGTTGGCGCCGCGTGCCAGGGGGTCCAGATGGGACTCCCGGTAGGCCTGGGCAGCGATCAAGCACCAGTCGAATCCGTTCCGTAAGGCCGCATCCTTGATGAAAGGCCGGTAGCGAGGTAGGCGCGTGCGCATGCGTTCATGAAACATCTTCAAGTCGATGTAATCAAAGTCGCCGATATTCCAATGGTATTTTTCGTAAATATCTTCCAGGCGGCCGGTTTGGCGCATGACCTGGAAAAACCCGTTGATTCTTTCAAGCAGCCGCCGGGCATCGTGGCGCACGGCCCAGCCGAGCGGGATGGTATCGCGGCTGATGGGCCGGACGGCCGCCGATGGATAATACCGCCGGATCATCAGGGCGACGTTGCTGTTGGCGACGGTGAAATCGGCTTCGCCCCGCACCACCTGCTGGATCAACTGGTCCTCGACCAGGTTGTCATGGACGCGGATGGCGACATCGATGCCCTGGCTCCTCAGTTCCTCCAGCCGCTCGTGATGCGCCGAGCCGCGACCGACATCGACTGTCTTGCCGGCAAGATCCTGGAGCGCGGTGATGGGCGCCAGACGGCGGTGTGAAATGAGGTGCGGCTGCACCTCGCGGTAGCCATCAGAAAATGCGACCCGGCGGGCACGGGCCCGCGTGATCTCAACCCCTGCGGCAATCACATCCCCCTGTCCGCGGTCCAGCGCCGTCAGCATCTCCTCCCACGTACGGCATGGCACGACCCGCAGCCGAACGCCGATGCGGTCGGCGAACTCCCTGGCCAGCTCGTAATCGAAGCCTCGGGACTCGTTGCGATAGACATAGTAGCTATGCGGCGAGCTGCCCATAATAACGCGCAACTCGCCGGCCGCCAGGACCCGATCCAAACTGAAATCCTGAAAACCGTCTGCCGGAAACGAACCGGCGTGAAACGTGGCAACCGCTCCGGCCGCCATTAAAACGGTCGGCACTCCAATCCGTAACACTTTATTTCGTTTAATTATTTTTCGCATCATCGGGTTTCGCTCCTTTGCAGTTGGCACCCCTCGCAATCAACCGATTGCTAAAAGGCACCGAGCTGGCAGGGCTTAATCTTGATACCCAGGGCCTCGCAGGCGGCGCTGACCCCCATGCGCGGCATCTTAAAAGCCTGTGCCAGATCCCAGGCAGTCCGGCATGGAAGCCGCCCGTTTTCCAACCCGCGCCGGATGGCATCTTCAAGGCCGGGATCAACCGCCGAGGCGGCTTTGACGATTTTTTTCTCGGGGGTGTAGCCGAAAAGCCCCATTTGGCACTTGGCCAAACGGATGGAGAGCAGATCCGCGGCTTCGCCGATGGCAGACGGCGGCTTATGAAGCTCATCGGCGAGCCGGAAAGCCACTGCACAGGCCAGTTCGCCTTTTCCCGCATTTCGCTCTAGGGACTCGCGGATGACCGGATCGATCTGCTCCGGGTTGCGCTGGCTGTGTTTGGAGGCAAAAGGTCTCTTTGCTTTTTCGGTCATGGGCAACTCCTCGCTTGATGTCGGCTAACGTGTCTGATAAATGACGATTTCAGATGCTCAGCTTACTCTTTACACCCAGCTCAGATCGCATTACATAACTGGAGCTCGGAAGATGCGACGGGGGTGATGACCTATCTGAACCGCAGTGGACCGCCGGAGGAAAACCTTTTCGCGGACCATACCACAGACGGGGAGGGGGTGGCAACCCCGGACACAAAATCAGCGCGCTTCAGAGCGAAATTGACCTCAGGCAGGCGATGATCCAGCGACGAATGACACGGCAGATCAGGGTCGGCGGCGTTCCCATCGGGGGAGGTGCTCCGATTCCGGTACAGTCCATGACCAACACACCGACCCAGGATGTGTCCGCGACGGTCGCTCAGATCCGGCGGTTGGAGGAGGCGGGTTGCGACATCGTACGCGTAGCGGTGCCGGATGCAGCTGCTGCTCAGGCGATCGGCGCCATCAAGGCTCGGATCCGGATCCCGGTTATCGCCGATGTTCATTTCGATCACCGTCTGGCCATCGCTGCGGCGCGTTCGGGAGCCGACGGGCTGCGGATCAATCCCGGCAACATCGGGGGCTCCAAAAAGGTCAAAGAAGTGGTCGAATGTGCCAGAAACTATGGAATTCCGATCCGCATCGGCGTCAATTCAGGCTCGCTTGAAAAGGACCTGCTCAACAAATACAATGGCGCCACTCCAGAGGGCATGGTGGCTAGCGCCCTGCGGCATGTCGAGTTGCTGCGCGCGCTGGATTTTCATGATATCAAGGTATCGTTGAAAGCCTCGGACGTGCGGCGAACGGTGGCCGCTTACCGCCAGCTGTCCGCCGTGACCGATCTGCCGCTGCATCTCGGGGTGACCGAAGCCGGCACGCTTTTTTCCGGCCTCATCAAGTCCGCTCTGGGTATCGGGACGCTGCTGGCCGAGGGCATCGGCGATACGCTGCGGGTTTCGCTGACCCGGGACCCGGTCGAAGAGGTGCGGGCCGGGTACGAGATCCTGGCGGCCCTGGATATCCGGCGACGGGGTCCTGAAATCATCGCCTGCCCCACCTGCGGCCGCACCCGGATCGACCTGTTTGGAATCGTGGAGCAGGTCGAAAAGGCCCTCACGGCCAGCAGGGTTCCGATCAAAATCGCCGTAATGGGCTGCGTCGTCAACGGTCCGGGCGAAGCCCGCGAGGCCGACATTGGGATTGCGGGGGGAGACGGCATCGGGGCTCTTTTTCGGAAAGGCAAGGTGATCCGGACGTTTCCCGAAGAACAACTGGTAGAGGTATTGCTAAAAGAGGTGGCGAAGTTGGAAAAACGCCGCCGGCCGAAGGCCGACGGCTTGAAAAGCGGTGCATCTGCCGCCGGCAGACGCTCAACGCTCACAGAGAGGACATTCAAAAATAATGGGTAAGCAGCCGAAATCCGCCATATCGCCAACACGAAATGAAGACTATCCGGAATGGTACCAGCAGGTGATCAAAGCCTCCGACTTGGCCGAGCGATCGCCGGTGAGAGGCTGCATGGTGATCAAGCCCTGGGGCTACGCTATTTGGGAAAACATCATGCAGGCCATGGACGCCATGTTCAAGGAATCGGGAGTTAAAAACGCCTACTTTCCGCTCTTCATCCCGCTCAGCTTCATGCAGAAAGAGGCGGACCATGTCGAAGGGTTTGCCAAGGAGTGCGCGGTCGTGACCCACCATCGGCTGGAGAAGAACGACCGCGGCGAGCTCGTTCCGGCCGGGGCGCTGGCCGAGCCGCTGGTGGTCCGGCCCACCTCCGAGACCATTATCGCCGATGCATTTTCGAAATGGATCAGCAGCTACCGGGATCTGCCGGTCGTGCTCAACCAGTGGGGCAACGTGGTGCGCTGGGAGATGCGCACGCGCATCTTCCTGCGCACCAGTGAGTTTTTATGGCAGGAGGGCCACACGGCGCATGCCAGCCGCGAAGAGGCGTGGGAGCGCACCATGATGATGCTCGACATTTATGCCCGCCTGGCCGAGGAGTACTTGGCGATGCCGGTCTTCAAAGGCCGCAAGACCGCGGCCGAGCGTTTTCCGGGAGCGGTGGACACCCTTTGCATCGAGGCCATGATGCAGGATCGCAAGGCGCTTCAGGCCGGGACCTCCCACTTTCTGGGCCAGAACTTCGCGCGGGCCTCCGAAATCAAATTCCAATCGGCTGCGGAGCGCGAGGAATACGTATGGACCACTTCCTGGGGCGCATCCACCCGCCTGATCGGAGGGGTGATCATGACCCACGGGGATGACGACGGCATCATTCTGCCGCCGCGCGTGGCTTCCGCGCAGGTCGTTCTGTTGCCTATTTTTAAAAAGGAGGAGGAACGCCAAGCCGTAATGGCCTATACGGACAGCCTGGCGAAGGAGCTGAAAGCCGTGCGGTACAACGACCGGCCGATTACGGTCGAGGTCGACGCGCGGGACATCGGCGGGGCCAGAGGCTGGGAGTGGATCAAGAAGGGCATCCCCCTGCGCATCGAAATCGGCGCCCGGGAGATCAAAGAGAATGCCGTATTCCTGGGGCGGCGGGACCAGCCGCACCACGAGCGGGCCTCGCTGAAGCGGGAGGCGTTCATAGCCGAAATTTCCGGGATTTTGGACGACATCCAGAACAATCTTTTTGCGCGCGCACTCAGCTATCGCACCGAAAACACCGTGACGATCGAGGACAAAGGCGATTTCTATGATTATTTCACGCCTCGCAACCTCGAGAAACCTGAAATCCACGGTGGCTTTGCGCTATCCGACTGGTGCGGCGACCCCGACTGCGAGGCCCGCATCAAGGAAGATCTGACGGTGACCATCCGCTGCCTGCCCCTCGACGCCAAGGAGCCGGCCGGCCGGTGCATCAGCTGCGGCAAGCCCGGTCAGCATCGAGCCGTGTTCGCGAAGGCCTACTAAAAAGACATGATCCGGGTCAACAACATCCTCGACAAGCTCTCCGACGGTTGTCCGGGTGCGGATTTGGATGTGGTTGAACGTGCCTACGTCTATTCCGCACAGGTTCACGCCGGGCAAGTGCGGCTTTCCGGCGAGCCTTACCTGTTGCACCCTCTGGAGGTGGCCAACATCCTGGCGGATATGCGGCTGGATCCCGTCAGCGTGGCGTCGGGCCTGCTGCATGACGTACTCGAAGACACGCGCGCCCAACCCGAGGACGTGGAAGCGCTTTTCGGTCCGGACGTGCTGCGCATCGTCTCGGGCGTTACCAAGCTGAGCCTAATGCCGACCTCCAGCTCGCAGGAGCGGCAGGCCGAGAACATCCGCAAGATGTTTCTGGCCATGGCCGACGACATCCGCGTGATTCTCATCAAGCTCGCCGATCGCCTGCATAACATGCGCACCCTGCGTTTCCATTCGTCGGAAAAGCGCAAAGCCATCGCGCGGGAGACCTTGGACATCTACGCACCGCTTGCGGCCCGCCTCGGCATTTACTGGATCAAGAACGAGCTGGAGGAAAATTCTTTCAAGTATCTGAATCCGGAAGAATACGCCCGCATCGAGCTGCTCGTGGCCAAGTCCAAAACCGAGCGCGAGCAGTACATCGAGACCGTCAAGGCCACCATCCGCGCCAAACTGGAAGAAGCCAACCTGAAGGCCGAGGTTTTAGGCCGCAGCAAGAATTTTTTCAGCATCTACTCGAAGATGAAGACCCAGAACCTCACCTTTGAGCAGATTTACGATCTCATCGCCTTTCGCATCATTCTGGACACTCTGCCGCAGTGTTACGAAGCGCTGGGGTTGATCCACTCCATGTGGAAACCCATCGACTACAAGTTCAAGGACTATATCGGGCGGCCTAAGCCCAATATGTATCAGTCGCTGCACACGACCGTCATCGGCCCCGTCGGCGAGCGCATAGAGATCCAGATCCGGACCTTGGAGATGGACCGCGTGGCCAAGTCCGGGATCGCCGCGCATTGGAGCTACAAGGAAGGCCGACGCATCGACGAGAACATCAGCAAAAAATTCGCCTGGATTCAGGACATGGTCGAGAACCAGGAAACCTTTCGGGACCCCGGCGAATTTCTTGAAAACGTGCGCCTCGACCTTTTTCCCGACGAGGTCTACGTCTTCACGCCCAAGGGGGATATTCGGTCCCTGCCGAAGGGATCCACACCGGTGGATTTTGCCTACCTCATCCACACGGAAATCGGGCATAAATGCGTTGGTGCCAAGGTCAACGGCCAAATGGTCAGCCTGCCCTACGAGCTTCAGACCGGCGACATCGTCGAAGTCATCACGTCGAAAAACCACACCCCGAGCAAGGACTGGCTCAAGTTCGTCAAGACCATCAAGGCGCGTGCCAAGATCCGGCAGTGGGTCAAGACCCAGGAAAAAGAGCGCAGCATCAGCCTGGGGCGGGAGATGCTGGACAAGGCCTTCCGCAAGGAACGGCTGAACTTCGTCACGTTGTCCAAAACGGAAAAAATGAACGAGGTGGTGGCTTCGCTGGGGGTGAAGAATCTCGACGATCTGATCGCCAACGTCGGCTATGGAAAGGTGACGCCCCTTCAGGTGCTCCGGCCGTTCACGGCCAAGCCGGTATCGCCGGACAGCCGGGAGTCGATCCTGGAAAAATTGATGAGCCGGGTGCGCAAGAAAAAGCCTCGAGCGGGGGTGCTCGTCAAGGGCTTGGAGGATATTTTAATCAAGTTCGGCAAATGCTGCCAGCCGGTGCCGGGAGACCCGATCATCGGATATATCACCCAGGGCTATGGGGTGACGGTTCACCGGGCGAGCTGTGTGAACGCGCTGCGCAGCAGCCCGGAGCGGCAGATTGAAGTCGAATGGAACACCGATTCGGCCGAATCCTACCCCGTCAAAATCCAGATTGTTTCGTATGACCGAATGGGGTTGTTGGCTGATCTAGTGGGCAGCATCAGCAAGTTGGGAGCCAACATCCTCAACGCCAGTTCGGACACCAAGGAAAACAAAACGGTGGAAAGCCTTTTCACCATCAGCGTTGCGGACACCGGCCATCTTGAAAAGATCCTCGCCGCCATTCGGATGGTCAAGCAGGTTCAGTACGCCAAACGGGTCGGATAGCCCCATGATACCGGCTGCCCCCGCCCCGCCGAATCTCAGCTCGAGTTAGGCGTGTTGACTGGCCGGTGTAATAATTACGGTGCCTTCTGAACACGGCCGGACTTCAGGCAGGCCGTGCAGACAACCAGCGACTTGGCGCGGCCGCCTTCGATGGCTCGCACACGCTGGAGGTTGGGGTTGAAACGGCGTTTGGTGACGTTGTGGGCATGGCTGATATGGCTGCCCACCATTGGTTTTTTGCCGCAGATTTCACACATCTTGGACACGGTTAACACCCTCCTGACTATCAACGCCGCTGCATAACATCCAATTTCTGCTTTACCGATAGTTTAGAAATGTTTTTAATACACCAAGTGGACGATGGAATCAATAGAATTTATTACGACAAGCACGTGCACCGTCCGCCGATAGGTGCTGCTTTCAATAAAAGGTTATCCGTTATCGGGGAGGATCAGCGATGGTTCACGGGTAGGGGCGTCGGCCCCGTCTTTCGATAGAGGCGTTTCTTCGGCAATCTTTTTTTCGCAGGCTGCGATCAGGCTGAGGGCCGGCTGATGATAGCCGACATCCGGGTAATCGGACACCACCGTACGGAAACGGGTCAGGGCGGCCTTGAAATGCTTGCTCTTGAAATAGAACTCGCCGACGATAAACTCGTGGCCAGATAGGCTCTTATAACACGCCACCATGTGCTCCGCGGCGCTGCGGGAATAAGGATCGTTCGGGAACTGCTTCTGAAGCCGGGTAAATGCTTCGAGTGCTTTGCGGGCTGCGGTTTGGTCCCGATCGGGAGTGGTTACACGGTCAAAATGGCAACGCCCGATCTGATAAATCACATAGGGGATCGCCTCGTTGCGCGGGTGCAGTTTCTCGAACTCTTCGTAAGCGAATAAGGCGTCCTCGTACTGCTCCAGCCGATAATGAGCGTCCCCCAGTTTCAGCTCGGCCAGCATGGCATATCGGGAAAACGGATAGATGTCCTTCAGTCGCTGGAAGTGTTCGACCGCTTTGTGATAGTTCCCGTTATCGAACTGATCCATCCCGTTGATTGCCAGTTCCTCGGCGGTGAGATTCTCCTCGGCTCCCCAGAATAGGGTGACAAAGGAAGTTTTAAAATCGGCGGCGGTCTCCTTGATGGTGCTGCAACCGGTGCTCAGCAGGGCGATCAGCACGGCCATGACCGAGAGCCGAGAGATAGTGGCTTTCATCATCATTCAGCTTCACTGCGGAATTTAACAAGGTGTCGGACGCCGGCGATGCAACCGATTTCCATCAGAAATTCAAACGGGCGCCCCATTGCCGCCCCGTTGATGGGGCGGCCCGGCGGTCGGCTCGGGAGCGGGCCTCCGGGGGCTGAGCCTACACCAACTTGGTGAGAGCTTCCTCCAGTTTTGACTTGGCCACCATTCCCGTGATCTGGTTGGCCACGTTGCCCGCCTTGAAAAAAATC
>CAZEKN010000020.1:0-17181 GCA_964512755.1 uncultured Desulfatibacillum sp.
TTCGACCTTGGCAAGGTCGCACTCTACCACTGAGTTATTCCCGCTCAACTGAATCTGGATTTTTAACGACTTCTTGCTTGCTTGTCAACCCTAAAACGGCGTTCAAACCAATCTCTTGAACTTAATGAAATAATCGACGCCGGACCAAACGGTGAACCCCAGGGCAGCCCAAATCAACGCCTGCCCGATGGCCTGACAATCGAGATCCCAAAGCGGGTAGTGGATCATCAGCGGAATGATCGCCGCGATCTGGAACCCCGTTTTGAGTTTTCCCAGCCGGGAGGCGGAAATGTCCAACCCTTTGCCGGCGATGACGCTGCGCAGACCGGTAATGGCCAGTTCGCGGCCGACGATGACGCAGACCATCCAAGCCGGCACCCATCCGTGAGCAGCCAACATGATGAAAGCCGATGACGTCAGCAGTTTGTCCGCCACCGGGTCCAGGGCCTTGCCCAAAAACGTCACCTTGCCCTGGCGACGTGCCAGGAAGCCGTCCAGATAGTCGGTGAAAGCCGCGCCGCTGAAAACCAGTGCAGCGATAAATGCCATGAATCGGCTCGACGGAAACGAGAACAACACGATAATCAGCGGAATAGCGGCGATCCGGATGAGGGTCAGGCCATTGGGATGATTAGCGGTGCTTCGCAGGCGGCGCCAGATGTCAGAACCAACTCCGGCCGTTTCAGGACCCATGCCGGATGCCTCCTCCGGGGCATCACCGACGCCGCCCGACTCGCGAGCGGTCGGCATCCGGTGCTGAGAATATGGCATTCGTTCCATAATGGCCGGTTACGCTCCCGACGGGAAGTTGGCGGCAAGGTATTTGTCGCGACATTCCCGGCTGCAGAATAAGAGATTCTGATCACCCTGTCTGAGGGCCACGCCATTGCGTCGGGCAAAGTATGCACCGCATTGAGGGTCCTTCACCATGATGTCATCGATACGGTCAGGCGTGCGACCGTCCACTCGCTCGGAAAAGATTTTGCCGCGCACCCAGCGCCTGGCGACTCGGTAAGCCAGATAGCCCAGCAACGCGAAAATTAAGACCCTGATCATCGCAATTCCACCACCTGTTGCCCGTGTTCACTCAGCTCCGACAACAGTTTTTGGATGTCTTTGCCTATAGTCGGATGAATTATGCATGGGTCTATATCACACATCGGCTGCAAAACAAAACGGCGCCGATGCATCCGCGGATGCGGCAGAGTGAGTCGAGGCTCTTCCAGAACCCAGTCATCATACATCAGCAGGTCGAGGTCAAGCACCCGGGGACCAAACCGCGGACCATCGGGAGGACGTCCCGCTTTGCGCTGAATCATCAGCAGCTGATCGAGCAGCTCTACGGGCGATAGGCCGGTTTCCATGCGAACGGCACCGTTGACGAACCAACCCTGTGCGGTGAAGTCTACCGGCTCTGTCTGGTAAAAACGCGATTGTCCCGTGATTCGGATCTCCGCGATGGCCCTCAGTTCGGCAATGGCCCGGCGGCAGTTCTCGAGTTTGTCTCCCAGGTTGCTTCCGACCGAAACGTAGGCAAGGTGAGTCTTAACCATGACAAGCGGTCCTATCGCCAGGCCTCCGCACCCAGCTCGCCCGAATAGATGAAACGCACCTCCCCTTCCTGGCGGATGTCATGGAACCGGCTATCGCGTTGTTCGAAGAAAACCGTGAGGGCGTCGCCGCTGCGGGGGAGCACCCGGACCGGTGATGTCATATCAAGCTGCACGGCGGCAACCAACGCGCCCGCCACCGCCCCAGTTCCGCAAGACAGCGTCTCCGCTTCCACGCCGCGTTCGTACGTGCGAATGCGGATGCCTCCGCCGGTCAACTCGGGGCAGATGAAGTTGACATTGACCCCTGCCGGTTCAAACCGAGGGTGAAATCGGATTTCGCGGCCCAGAGACGGCAGATCGACCTCATCGACGGTTGCTGTCGTCACCACCACATGCGGAACGCCGGTGTTGACACTGCTCACCATGATCGTCTGGCCTCGCAACGAGATGGGCACCTGCAATGTCAGGCTGTGCGGGTCGGTCAGACGGATCGTGACGCTTCGGCCGCTGACCTGGGCACGGATCAGCCCGGCCGCGGTCTCGAAGCATAAGTCCGGGCCGCAAAGGCCCAGCTGATGGGCGTAGCGTGCGGCGCAACGGGCCCCGTTGCCGCACATGTCCGCACGGCTGCCGTCTGCATTGAAAAACTGCCAGCGGAAATCCGCTATTTTCGAAGATTCGATCAGGATGACACCGTCCGCTCCGACAGAGAACCGTCGCCGGCAGATTCCGGCAACAAAGGCTTTCAGCGTCGACTCATCCAATCCGCCCGAGCGATGGTCAATGAGGATGAAATCGTTTCCGCTTCCGCTCATTTTAACGAATGCTACTTGATCCAAACCGATTGGTTTCATTCTTATATGAAAAACCTCAGGGAGTGACTGTCACCGCGTTGGATTCCTTGACGGCTATTCCGTCGTCCGCATAACTCTGCAATTTATAGCTATGTTTGAAACCCGGTTCAAGAGCATCCCTGAATCGCATGCGGCTTCCGGGAGCTTTGGCCGAGGCCGCCATATCCGCGATCACTTTAAACGCCGGCGGGCAGGTTCTGCATTCGGCTTCTTCGGCGGTTTGCCGGGCGCGCAGGACTTTGAAACGAGCAACTGCGCTTTGTTTGGACGGTTCGAAAGCAGGAACACTCCATGAAAGAAGAACAGCGCTGCCCCGCACCTCGTAAGTCAGGTCGACGACCACGGGCGGCGGGAGGGCCCCGGGTTGAATCGGCGGCAGCTTGCGTCCGCAGCCGATGATGAGGCTCATACCCAAAAGGCCGATGCAGGCGGCGGCCAGCCAACCGTTCGCCGAAAATGAGCGCGTCGGTGACATGGCTAATCCAACCGCTGTTCAGCCGCCTGGATGGCCGCCAGCACGGCACTGCGGGCCGTACCGCCCGGACCGCTGCGACGGTTGACGGTTCCCCGTGCAGCCAGGTAGTCGAAGACGTCTTCCTTGACCAGCGGCGAGCAGGACTGCAGCTCCGCCAGAGACAGCTCGTGCAGTTCTTTGCCCCGATCCAGTCCCAGCCGCACCGCCTGACCGATGCAATGATGCGCCTCTCGAAAAGCCAAACCCTGGCGGACCAGATAATCGGCGAGGTCGGTGGCGTTGATGTAGCCCGTCGATGCCGCCTGCTCCATGCGCTGGGCATTCACCCGGATGCCGGGCAGCATTTGGATGTATACGTCGATGCAGGCGCTCAGCGTGTCAACGGCGTCAAAAAGCGCGGTTTTATCTTCCTGCAGGTCGCGGTTATAAGACAGCGGCAGCGCTTTCATCAGCGTCAGGAGCGCCATCAAGTGGCCATAGACCCGTCCGGTTTTGCCCCGCACCAGCTCCGGCACATCCGGATTTTTCTTTTGAGGCATGATGCTGCTGCCGGTCGCAAAGGCGTCCGGCAGCTCGATGAATCCGAATTCGGCCGTCGACCATAGGATCATTTCCTCGGACAGCCGGCTCAGGTGCATCATGCACAGCGCGGCCGCCGACAGAAACTCGATGATAAAATCACGGTCCGAAACGGCATCCAGGCTGTTGGAGCTGATCGCCGGGAATTCCAGGAGCCCGGCCACGTAAGCGCGGTCGATGGGAAACGGCGTGCCGGCCAGCGCGGCGCTACCGAGAGGCATCACGTTGGTTCGCTCTCGGCACTCCCCCATCCGCTGGGCATCGCGGTGGAACATCTCGACATAGGCCATGAAATGATGCGCCAGCAGGACCGGCTGGGCGCGCTGCAGATGCGTATAGCCCGGAATCAGGACATCGATGTGGGTTTTGGCCAGCTCGATCAGCAGACGCTGCAGGCGGCCCAGCCGACGAAGGAGTTCCGTCAAGGCGTCGCGCAGGTACATGCGCACGTCCAGCGCCACCTGATCGTTGCGGCTGCGGGCGGTGTGCAGCTTCTGGGCCACCTTGCCCACGATTTCGAACAGGCGCGACTCGATGTGCATGTGGATGTCTTCAAGCTGCTCGTCGAACTGGAAACTCGCGGCGTCGATTTCCCGGCGGATCTGGTTCAGACCTTGGACGAGGGTGTCGCCATCCGCCTCCGAGATGATGCCGGTTTTGGCAAGCATACGGCAGTGGGCGATGCTGCCCTCGATGTCGTAGCGGTAAAGGCGCTGGTCGACATCGATGGATGCCGTGAATCGTTCGACGACTTTCGCTGTCTTCTCGGTGAAACGTCCCTTCCAAAGTTTTTCAGCCATGATGGGTATCCCGCCTTAACCGAGGTCACGCGTCCAGGATCTCATCCAGGCAGGCGATCAGAGCGTCGATTTCCTCAACGGTGATGACCAACGGCGGCACGAACCGCAGGATGTTGCCCTGGACACAGTTGATCAAGAATCCTTTCTGCATGCATTTCGATACGAACGGCTCTCCGTCAACGTTGAGGCGAATGCCCAACAGAAGCCCCATCCCGCGCACGTCTGCAACCAGCGCGTGGCGCTGTTTGAGCCACTCGAGGCGGGACCGGAAATGCGCCGATACCCGCCGGCAATGATCGATAATCCCCTCCGTTTCCATCACCCGGCAGACTTCCAGCGCGGCGGCGGATACGATGGGCGTACCCCCGAATGTCGAGGCGTGCGCCCCCGGGCCGAAAGCCGCGGCCACCTGCTCGCGGGCGAGCATCGCGCCCATGGGCAGCCCGTTCGCCAGCGCTTTGGCCAAGGTCATGATGTCGGGTGCCATGCCGAAATGCTCGTAGGCAAAAAGCGTCCCGGTGCGGCCCATGCCGGTCTGGATTTCGTCGAAAATCAGCAGCAGACCGGCCTCGTCGCAGAGGGCGCGCACCTGTCTCAAAAAATCAGGGGACGGACAGCGTACGCCGCCCTCCCCCTGAATGGGCTCGAGCAGCACCGCGCAGGTCTCCGGTCCGATCCGCGCGCGAATAGCGGCCAAGTCGTCAAAGGGCACAAAATCAAAACCATCGAGCAGCGGGTCGAACCCGTGTTTGACCTTCTCCTGGCCGGTGGCGGACAGCGTCGCCATGGTGCGGCCGTGGAACGACTGTTCCATGCTGATGATCCGGTAGCGCTGGCCCCGACCGGTTTCCTTGTAATATCTTCGGGCCAGTTTGATGGCCGCTTCGTTCGCTTCAGCGCCGCTGTTGCAGAAAAACACCCGATCGGCGAAACTGTGCGCCGTCAGCCAAGCGGCCAAGTCTTTCTGCGGGACGGTGTAAAAGAGGTTGGACACATGCCAAAGGGTGCCGGCCTGATCGGCCAACGCCTTGACGATTTTCGGATGCGCATGGCCGAGGTTGCAGACGGCGATGCCGGCCACGAAATCCGTATAGCGCTTCCCGTCTTCATCCCAGAGCGTGGACCCGCACCCACGGGTCAGCACCACTGGAAACCGCTTATAGGTTTTGGCAATTACGTCGTTTGCCTGTGCGATCGTTGGGCTTTCCATTCAGCATCCTCCTGCTCATCTCATGGGAACGGCTTCATCGGCTCGAATCCGTCTGGCTGGACAGACGCCGGCGGTCCAGCGCAGACCAATGCCATCCCGGGATCAAAGAATGTAGCGGCTGAGGTCTTCATTGCTGATGATTCCCTTCAAGCGCGCTTCCACGTAAGGCGGATCCACAATCACCCGTTTCTCGGCCGTATCCGGCGCATCGAAAAGGATCTGTTCGAGCAGACGCTCCATGAGCGTGTGCAGCCGCCGGGCTCCGATATTTTCCGTCCGCGCGTTGACCTCTTCCGCCAGCCGGGCTACCTCAGCGACGGCTTCGTCGGCGAATACGATCTCCAGTCCCTCCGTTTGAAGCAGGGCAGCGTATTGGGTCAGCAGCGCATTCTTGGGCTCGGTCAGAATCCGCACGAACTCATCGCGTCCCAGCGCCGAAAGTTCGACGCGAATGGGAAACCGGCCTTGCAGCTCCGGAATCAAGTCGGACGGCTTCACGGTGTGAAATGCGCCCGAGGCGATGAATAGGATGTGGTCGGTTTTGACCGGGCCGTACTTGGTCGTGACCGTGCAGCCTTCGACCACCGGTAAAAGATCTCGCTGGACGCCCTCGCGCGAAACGTCCGGACCGTGGGTGCCCCCCTTGGCCACGATTTTGTCGATTTCGTCTAAAAAAATGATTCCCGACTGTTCAACGCGTTCGATGGCCAGCTTTACAATTTTGTCGACATCCACCAGACCTTGGGCTTCTTCATGCGCGAGAACGTCAAGGGCTTCCGGCACTTTCAGCCGCCTCCGCTTGACCCCTTTGGGGAAAAGCCCTCCCAGCATGTCCTTGAAGTTGATGCCCAATTCCTCCATGCCGACATTAGAGAATATCTCCACCATGGGCATGTTACGGTCGGGGGTCTCGACGTCGACATAGCGACTGTCGAGCTTGCCCTGCCGCAGCAGACTCCGGAGTTTTTCGCGGGTGGAAGGCGCTTCCCCTCCGGATGTGGAAACCAGTTCGATCGGATGGTCGCCGGGCTCCCCGGCCGGCCGCGCAACTGGCACCGGCCCGGCCTTCGGCAGCAGAAGGTCTAGCATGCGCTCTTCAGCCAGTTGGCGGGCTTTGTCCCGAACGGCCTCCTGCTCGCGGGCCTTGTCGATGGTCACCGTGATTTCGAGCAAGTCCCGCACCATCGATTCGACATCCCGTCCGACATAGCCCACCTCGGTGAACTTGGAGGCCTCGACCTTAAAGAATGGTGATTCGGTGAGAAGTGCCAGCCGCCGGGCGATCTCGGTCTTGCCGACCCCGGTCGGTCCGATGAGAATGATGTTCTTGGGTGCGATTTCATTGCGCAGATCGGGCGGGACCTGCTGGCGCCGCCAGCGGTTGCGCAGAGCGACGGCGACGGCACGCTTGGCCTGGTGTTGGCCGATGATGTATTTGTCGAGCTGCGTGACGATCTCGGCGGGCTTCAAGCTTTTCATATCTCTTCTACCGTGATGACATCATTCGTGTAAACGCAAATGCCGGCGACAATCCGTAAGGCTTCCTCGGCAATGCGGCGAGCGTTTAAATCGGTATGCCGCATCAAGGCGACGGCGGCGGCCTGGGCGGCTGTACCGCCGGAGCCGATGCCGATCACGGCCTCGTCCGGTTCGATCACATCGCCGTTGCCGGAAAGCAGATACATCCGCTCGCCGTCGGCGGCGACCATCACGGCCTCCAAGCGGCGGAGGGCCTTGTCCGTACGCCAATCGCGGGCCAGCTCGGCCGCAGCACGGGTGAGGTTTCCGTTGAAACGCTCCAGCTTTTCCTGCAAACGTTCCGTCAGACTCAGCGCGTCGGCGGTCGCACCGGCAAATCCCACGATGATGGCGTCGTTGTAAATTCGTCGCACTTTACGGGCGCGGTGCTTTACCACGCTGGCATTCATCGTAACCTGGCCGTCACCAGCGACTGCCGTCCGGCCGCGGTGCCGCAAGGCAAGAATGGTGGTGCCATGACAGACCATCATGCCATCATCCCGATCGAAAAGAGGTCATAGACAGACATCAACCGGCCGCCGCCGCTATTTTCGCGGATGCGCCCGATCATAGGTATCCATCAGCCGGTCGATGCTGACGTGGGTGTACTTCTGGGTCGTGGACAGGTTTTGGTGGCCGAGCATCTCCTGCACGCTTCGAAGATCGGCGCCGGCATCGAGCATATGCGTTGCAAACGTGTGGCGCAACGTGTGGGGGGACACCGGGGTCAGGATGCCGCAGGCCGCCGCTATTTTCTTGAGGATGCGCGCAACCGAGCGACTGGTCAGCCGCCGCCCCTGCAGGTTTAAAAACAGTGCCCCGTTCGACTCTGCCCCACCGCCGGGCCTGGACTTTAGCAGCTCACAGTAAGCGCGGATGGACTCGAGCGCGTTTCGACCGATCGGCACCAGCCGCTCTTTGCCGCCTTTCCCGAGGACTTTAAGGGTGCCGGCCGCGGCATCCACGTCTATCACATTCAGCCCCACCAGTTCCGAGACACGAATTCCACAGGAATAAAGCGTCTCGAAAATAGCACGGTTACGCGCGGCATTAAGGCTGTCCGTTTCGATGGAGTCCAGCAACCGGAATACCGCATCGACCGACAGATAAACGGGCAGATTTTTTTCGCGCCGCGGAGTCAAGATGCCCTCCACCGGGTTGGACTCGACCAAACCTTTCTTAATTAAAAATTTGAAGAAACTGCGCAAGGTGGAAAGCTTGCGGGCGATACTCGATTTTTGGTTTTTCTGATGCAGGTACCCCAGATAGCTGCGGATCATCACCGCCGTGACATGCCCGGGCCCGAAGCCGCCCCCGTTCGACACGTGCGGCGCGCCGGTAGCGCCGCTTTCCTCCAGGTATCGGGTGAACTCCTCCAGATCACGCGTGTACGCCCGACAGGTGTGCACCGAATAGCCTTTTTCGGCGGGCAGCGCTGCGATAAATGATCGCAGGGCATCCATCAACGGTGATATGCTCGACACCTCGGTTTCCTCTTACCAGCGAATCAGATCTTCGATCTCCCACCAGGAGGAGACTTCGATGAAGGGATGCGCCGACCGGTTCCATGGCTGGGCAAAGAGCACGGGGGTTATCCCGATCGTGTTCAACGTGAAGCAGGTTTCCAGACGGTCTTCGACAAAATGGGTGATCTGACGTTGCTGCAGCACGGCGGCTTTGCCGTCGAATGATCCGGTGGTCACGATGTCCATGTCATTCAAATCATCCGGCAGCAGGCGTCGCATGAATTCGCCGATTGGGCCGAGGTAAGGCCGGGCGGTAACCATCAGCACCTGCCCGCAGCGTCGCGCCAGCCGTTCCAGGACTCGCGGGGCCCCGGGAATCGGATGAAGCGGCGCCCGGTAGCCTCCATCGAGAATACGAGTTAGAATGGAATCAATCACCACCGGTTCCAGGTCGATGCAGTCCGCCACGTTATAGCAGCGCAGGTCCTGGTAGCGTATTCCCTCGATCGCAAACTCGTCGCGCGCGATATCCAGAAACAAGGTCATCGTATCGGCGATAACCCCGTCGATGTCGAAGGCAATGGATTCAGGGGCGATAATGCCGGTCGGCACCCGTGCCGCGTTGAGCGAACCGTGATCGATCATAAGAGGCTCAGGCGGCCGCCCGTCGGGTCTTCTTCTTGAGCCGCGCAATCCGGCGTCGGTAAATGTCGGCCAGCCTGCGGTTGCGGGCCTCAAGAGCCCCCGCCCGCTCGGCCTTAATGGACCGGATTTTTCTTTTTATGGAACGCAGCGAGCTTTCTGTTTTCTTGACGGCATCGTCGACAATGCCCTTGGACTTGCGCAGGACCTCAATCAGCTCTTCCTTCTTCATTCCGTGAACGCCGGAAATCCCTTCGACTCCCTTGGCAATATCCTTCAACTCCGGCGTGGTCATTTTGACCAGAGGGCGGCCCCAGATTTCGACCTCTTTTTCGGTCATGTGCGGTTCCTTTCCTTAAATTGGGTGTTGGAAAGCACAAGCGGAGGCTGAAAAGCCCCCGCCCGAGCATGCGTGCGGTGTCATCGGTGACGGTCGACCGGCATGGCCGGTTGACAGCATGCAGTGCCCCGTTTCTTAAACTATTTCTTTTTGCGATGTCAATAGCCAAGGGCCAGGCCCGGGGCTTATCCCTCGTCCGTCTTCGGTAGGGTTCGGTGATCCTGAAAAAACGGCTTGAACAGTTCGATCGGAATCGGCAGGAACGTCGTCGAGTTGCTCTCCGCCGCCATTTCCCGCATGGTTTGGAGGTATCGCAGCTGCAACGCCACGGGGTGCCGTTCGATGATGGCGGAGGCTTCCGCAAGCTTGGCAGCCGCCTGGAACTCACCCTCGGCGTTGATGACCTTGGCGCGGCGCTCGCGTTCGGCTTCGGCCTGGCGGGCAATCGCCCGCTGCATCTCCTGGGGCAGATCGATTTGCTTGAGCTCGACCGTGGTGACCTTGATGCCCCAGGGATCCGTGTGGGTGTCCAGGATCTCTTGAAGCTTAGCATTGATTTTTTCGCGTTCGGACAGCAAGTCATCGAGTTCGGCCTGGCCGCAGACGCTGCGCAGAGTGGTTTGAGCCAGCTGGGACATGGCATAGGCGTAATTTTCGACCTCAATGATGGCCTTTACCGGATCGATGACCCGAAAGTACAAGACCGCATTGACTTTAACTGATACGTTGTCGCGGGTGATGACATCCTGCGGATCCACGTCCAGCGCCACCAGCCGCAGGCTCACCTTGACCAGCCGGTCGATGATGGGAATCAGGACGATCAGACCGGGACCCTTCGCGGCAATGACCCGCCCGAGCCGAAAAATAACTCCGCGCTCGTATTCGTTCATAATTCTCAGCGCCGCGCACAGAAAGAAAACGAAAAGCAGTACCAACGCTATCAGCGCGTACATGGCGACCTCCTGCATGATCGGTTTCCTTGCGTTTGAGTTTACAGGATGCTGCGGCCGCAGCCAACAGAAGCGCCCGACCGCAACCGGGTTACGTGAGAACCTCGTCCGGCTTCACCGGTTCCACCTCAAGGGTTAGGCCGGTCACTTTCACCACCCGCACGCGTGCGCCGGCTGTGAGCGGGGTCCGGCTGACCGCGTTCCAGAGTTCGCCGTGCACGAAGACTTTGCCGTGCGGGTCCAGCGCTGTTTTCACCAAACCGATCTCGCCCACGAGCCCCATGGCTCCCGTCTTGGGTTTAGAGAGCTGGGCGCGGAACACCACCCATGCCACAGCCGAAAAAAACGTCGAGATTCCCAACAGCGTGGGCAGCAACACCTGCCAGGCCAGTCCGCCCAGGGGCGCGTCGCTCTCGAACAGCATCAGCGATCCCAGCAGCAGCGAGACCGTTCCGGCCACGCTCAACATTCCGTAACTCGTCAGCTTCATTTCAAGGATGAAGAAAACAACCGCCAGCGCGATCAGCAGAATGCCGGCATAGTTGACCGGCAGCGTCTGCAAGGCGAAAAAAGCCAGAACCAGGCAGATGCCGCCGACGACTCCCGGAAAGACCGCCCCTGGATGAGACAGTTCGAAATAAAGACCGGCCAGACCGATCATAAGCAGCAGGTAGGCGATATTGGGGTTGCTGATCGTCCTAAGAATTTTCGTCCGCAAATTCTCTTCGATCACGATCTGATGCGAGCGGTCGAGCGCCAGCGTGCCCTTGCCGGCCAAATGGCGGCCGTTGATCTGGCGGATGAGGTCATCGATATCCGCAGCGATCAGGTCGATCACACCCGCCTGCAACGCCTCGGTTTCGGTGGCAGAGACACTTTCGCGGATGGCTTTCTCCACCCATGCGGCGCTGCGTCCGCGGCGCTCGGCCACACTCTTGGCATGAGCGACCATGTCGTTGACCACCTTGTCGGACAGCTTGCCCTCGATCGCTTGGCCGCCGGCTCCCACCGGGTGGGCAGCTCCGATGTTGGTGCCGGGCGCCATGGCAGCGATATCGGCCGCCATGGTGATCATCACCCCGGCGGACGCCGCCCGGGCGCCGCCGGGGGCCACATACACCACCACCGGCAGCGGGCTGGCCAGCAGGTCCTGAATGATGGTGCGCATGGATTCGGCCAACCCACCGGGCGTGTCCAGTTGGATGATCACGCAGGCGGCGCCTTCCGCTCCGGCCTTCTTTAGGCCGGTGTGGATGAACTCCGCCGTGCCCGGGCTGATCGCATCGGAGACGCGCAGGATATAAACATCGCCGGCGGCTCCCAAGGCCTGCGAAAAACCGATGGCCATCAAGATCGCGAGGGCATATGCAGCGGTCCTAATCCTCATACGGAAATTCCTTCATCAACAGCTTCATGTCCTCCCACACCTCGCGCTTCTTCTCGGGATTACGCAGCAAGTAGGCGGGATGGAAGGTGGGCAGTACCCGGATTCCCTGGTAATCCAGAAAGCGGCCCCGCAGCCGAGAAACGGGCTCGGAGGTGTTCAACAGGGTCTGTGCGGCGCAACTCCCCAGCGTGCAGATGAACAAGGGACGGATCGCGTTGATCTGACGCCGCAGGAACGCAGAGCAGGTCGCAATTTCCTCCGCCTCGGGCAGGCGGTTTCCCGGCGGACGGCATTTGACCACGTTGGCGATGTAGACATCCGAGCGCCGCAGCTTGATAGCGTCGATGATGCGGTTGAGGAGTTGTCCCGCCGCGCCGACGAAGGGTTCTCCGGCCCGGTCTTCCTCCTGACCGGGTCCCTCGCCGATGAACATGAGCCGCGCCTGCGGGTTGCCCGCGCCGAACACGATGTTCGTCCGGCTGCGGCAAAGCTTGCACCGCCGGCAGTCGCCGAGATGGGCGCGAATATCCGCCAGGGTCTCCACGCCGGCGGCGGTCGGTTCTCCGCGAGATTGCCCCCAGGTATCCAGTGCCTTCAGGCTCTCCGGGGAGCAGTCCACCCCGGTGATGCCGGCTTCCGCCATCTGCCGCAATGCGCCGGCCACCTCGTCGAGTATCGCGATGAATTCATGGCGTTTGACCATGGCGAAGCTGCCGCAATCGCCGCCCTACTTCGGCGGCAGGTTGTCGATGGATTCGTTCATTGGAACGACCCACACGTCGGCGAAGGTCTCGATGTCGCCATCCTCGATGGCGATGACGGCCATGCGGTTGCCCTTCTGGAAGATCATGAGCGATTGGGGCGATCGGAATTGACTGACCAGGCGCCAGCCCTCGTTGGTCATGTTGTTCTGGAAATAGCGCATGAGAGAATTCGTCTCGACCCGCCCGGCGAGGCGCAGGAGGCCGGCGCTCATGCCCTCCCGACGGTAGATCGCCGAGGATTCTTTGTGGATGTCCATTTCCCGAGGAATCAGCACGTCGTCAAACTCGCGGACATCGGGGAGCCGCTTCTGAGCCGATTCTGGCTTGGCCGGCCCCTTTTCGAACATGGCGCAGGAAGCGGTCATCAGCAGCGCCACCCCCACCATTGCAAGCCGGAGCATCGTTTTGCGGATCGTCATGAAATGATATCCTCCTTTCGGCTGGTTATGCGCGTCAAGATTATTCGAAAACGCTCGGCGGTACAACTCTTTTTTGGGGCTGAAGGGCGACCGGCCGCCAGCGCCAATTCAATTGCGGCGGGCCGGCCGTCATGGTACAAGACAGCCTTCAACCGCTAAAAAGCCTTTAACCATTCGGTCCCGAACAGAGAAAGGACGTTCACTGAAGATGATCCCTATTCCAGGCGCTGTATTCCACCGTGTGTTGGACAAGCAACTCCCCGTGGCCCGACGGTCGCAGGGGGTCTGGATCGAAACGTCGGATGGCAAGCGCTATCTCGACGGCAGCGGCGGCGCCGTGGTGGTCAACGTCGGCCACGGCCGCGAAGAAATCGCCCGGGCCGCATACGAGCAACTGCAGACCCTGTCCTACGTACATCCCACTATGTTCGCATCGTCAGCCGTGGAGGATCTCGCCGTCGCGCTGAAGGGACACACCCCCGGCGGCCTGGACCGGTTTTATTTCATGTCATCCGGGTCGGAGGCGGTCGAAACCGCCATCAAACTAGCCCGCCAGCTTCAGATCGCACGCGGCAACCCCGAGCGTCAGGTGCTGATTTCGCGCTGGAAATCCTATCACGGTTTAACCATGGGCGCACTGGCCGCGGCCGGACGAACCTCCTTCCGTCTGCCGTTTTATCCGCTGATGCGCGACGCCGTTCACATTCCGCCGCCATATTGCCTGCGCTGCTCCTACGGTCTTGCCTTTCCGGCCTGTCGCCTGCGCTGCGCCTTGGCCCTTGACGAAACCATTCAAAACCTCGGGCCGGCAGCGGTTTCCGCTTTCATCGCCGAAACCGTGGGCGGCGCCAGCATCGCCGTCTGCCCCCCGCCCGACGGGTACTGGCCCCTGATTCGCGAGATCTGTGATCGCCACGGGGTCCTGTTGATCATGGATGAAGTCATGTGCGGCATGGGGCGCACCGGCAAATGGTTTGCCGCTGAGCATTACAATACCGTTCCCGACATCCTGGTGCTGGGCAAAGGGCTTTCGGGCGGAACGCTGGCGCTCTCGGCCGTGGCCACGACCACGGCGCTGATGGATGACGTGCGCGCCAACGGCGGAAGCTTCGTCCACGGCGGAACGTTCAGCCACAACGGCATCGCCTGTGCCGCCGGACTGGCCGCTTTGAAAATCCTGGAGCGCGAACAGCTCGTCGAGCGTGCCGCCCGGCTGGGCCGCCGAATCGGCGAGGGGCTTCAAGAGGCATTGGCGGACTCGCCCCACGTGGGCGACATCCGCGGCATCGGCATGATGTGGGGCGTCGAATTCGTTCGCGACCGGCAAACCGGCACGCCGTTCCCGCGTTCCGCAAGAGTCACCGAAAGGCTCTGGCAGGCGCTCTTCGAACGGGGGGTTCTTCTCTACAAATCCGTCGGCATGGCTGGCATCGACGGCGACGGCCTGATCGTATCGCCCCCGTTTGTGATAACAGAAGCCGAAATCGATCACGTGGTGGCCAGTTTGCGTATGGCCTTACGCACCGTTTTAAACGGCTGAGCTGAATGCGAAATCGGAAGCATCTGGCTGCGCGCCATGCTATCGCCAAAACAGAAACAGATGAAACCTGAACCCGATGCAATCCCTGAAGGACTTTAAGGAGGCCACATGACCGCGAGCACCATTAAGATCAGGCTCATGAAGGTTGACGATTTCGATGCCGTAGTGGCAATCGACCAAAGCGTCCTAAAGGTCTCCCGGCCGGAATACTATGAGATGAAATTTGAAAAGCTTTTCAAATCCAAGGATTATTTGCCGGCTTCGTTGGTCGCGGAGGAAGAAGACGGGTCCGTGGCGGGATTCGTAATGGGGGAGATCTACATGGGGGAATATGGTCTTTTCCAGGAAGAGGCCACTATGGATACCATCGGTGTCGATCCGTCGCACCAGCACCGGGGCATCGGTGCCCAATTGTTGAAGGAATTCATGAGCCATTTAAAAAAACTCGGCGTCAAGAAAATAAACACCCTGGTCGACTGGAACAATTCCAAACTAATCCATTTCTTCAGCGCGAACCATTTCAGTCCATCAAAGACGATTAATCTGGAACGAATCCTTTGACGGCGGAGAGAGGCCGGCCGCAGGCTCGTCCGGCTGCCGGCGACGATCGCCGACATCGGACGGGATTCTGCCGGGGAAGCAAGCCTTCCGCCTTCCGGCGCTCAACGCGCATTTTTCAGCACGACGCGTTTGCCGAAAAAAATCCAATTGTTGAGGTCGATCGTAATCGGTTGATCCGGTTCGGCCGGGCAGACCGAATGATACCGCCACACGGTTATGCCGTCTGTTGAGATTTTTTCAAACGGCTCAGTCCGGTTGATGCCGGGTGTTCCCATGCGGACCGCAGGGATCTGTCGACGGCTGCATCAGTTCGCGAGGATCTTGGAATAAAGCGTCAGATTTCCGCCGCGTTCGGCGATGTAGGCGACCGCCTTTGGCGTTACACGAATCATGGTCTTCTCCGTCTGGTTGGGTGGGCACTTCCGCCGGCGGGGTCGAACCGTTTCAGAATTCTGGTGCTGCGGTTCCAACCCCTTTCAATCGATTCTGGGATAAGCATGCGACAGAAAACCGCCCGGTCAAGCCATCATGCCGCCGCGCTTCGCCGGCAAGGAAGCCCGCCCAACGTTTTGCGATTGACAACAGAAGGTTTTTGCCCAATAGTTGAGCCGTTCGCCAAGCGAGGAATCTCGGCAACGGATATTGTGGGATTCCTAATCAGGGAATCGACGTCCAAAGACAAATAACATTCCCTGAAAGAACAAAGCGCGCATCGGACCCTAACGGCAGAGTCAGAAACGGCTCTGCCGTTTTTTTTAACCCAATCAGTCGACAGGAGGACGGTACATGCAGGAAGGCGTCATCAAATTTTTCAATAAAAAAAAGAACTATGGCTTCATCGAGGCCAGCGGCCAGGAGGATATTTTCTTCCACAGCACCAACATCACCGACCCCGGTTTTTTTGAACTAGCCAAATCCGACCGCGTCACGTTCGAAGTCAGGGACACCCGCCACGGCCGCCAAGCCGTGAACGTAAGAGTGATTCGGTAGCTGGCGCAAAGCGCCTTCATTCGTCCTCAGTCGCCACCCGCCCTCGGTTTGTTTTTAAGCGCCCGCGCATGGTTTTCCGGTTGAGGCGCCGCTGTCGAGAGCCCGCCGTGGGCCGAGTGGGGCGGCGTTTGCGTCGTACCAGGGTAACACTCAGAATGAGGTCCCTCAGACGCTGCAAGGCGTCCTCCCGGTTCTGCTCCTGGCTCCGTTGACGCTGGGCCTTGATGACGATCACCCCCTCCCGCGTGATGCGCCGGTCCTTCAGCTCCAGGAGGCGTTCCTTCAGAGCCGTCGGCAGGGATGACGCGGCGACGTCGAAGCGCAAATGAACGGCGGTGGCGACTTTGTTGACATTCTGGCCGCCCGCCCCCTGCGAGCGGACGGCGCTGATATCGATCTCGTTCAGGGGGATCGCGATGTCATCGGTGATTGGCAGCATGCGGAAAATCAGATCAAACCTCGGCGGGATGCAGCTCGAGGCTCATAGCGCCCGGCCCAGTTCGTCAGCCTCGGCGGTGGTCTCCAGCAACGTTCTCGGGGACTTGGCATCACCGATCACGTGAACCTCTATTCCCAGCTTACGGAACAGGTCGAGCGTGCTCCGCTCCGGTCGAAAACCTTCGGCGATGACCAGGTCGCTGAACCCGCTGAGGGTATCCCGCCCGCCCCGATGGTCGATCACCACGCCATCCGAGCGGAATTCCCGGATGGAGGCGCGTTTGAAAAGCCGCACGCCCGCATCGGACAGGCGCTGGCGCAGGGAGGTGCGGTCATTGGGCGCGAGCTCTGGAGCAAAATGGTCGCCGCCCAATACCGCCACCTGGCGTCGGTCCTGCGCCAGAAAGTCGGCGGTGACCATGGCGGCCTGATCGGAGCCCAGAACCACCACCCCTGAGCCGGGAACCACCCCGCCGGACAGGACATCCGGCACGGTGGACAGCTGCAGCCCGGATTCGAATAAGCCTGCCAACTGCGGCATGCGCGGGTTGGCGCCGCTGGCTACCACGGCAACGTCCGGCTGCAGCTCGCGCACCAGAGGCTCGTCGACAGCGGCATGCAGCCGGATATCCACGCCGAGGCCCTGGAGTTCGGCCAGATGGTACTCGATCATTTCCCACAGCTCCGCCCGGCCG
>CAZEKN010000021.1:0-11450 GCA_964512755.1 uncultured Desulfatibacillum sp.
CTGAGCAAAGGTGCAGGTTTAATTGAAATTTTTTTCCAGTTCGTTGGCATCTTGGAGTCAACAGGCCTTGCGATTGGTTGTGTATCGCCTTGCAAGGGCCTCTCGATGATTTGCTGGATGAAAAAAGATCAGCCTGGTTACGGAATCTCCGCGATTTGCGCATGCCGAAAACAATCCACCACGTGATCGTTTACCATGCCGACGGCCTGCATGAAAGCGTAGCAGATGGTGGGGCCAGCGAAAGAGCAGCCGCGGCGGATGAGATCTTTGCTCAGGGCTCGGGATTCGCTGGTCTCGGCCGGGATTTCCTTAAGCGTCTTCCAGCGATTCTGCTTCGGCCGGCCGTCGACAAAACGCCACAGGTAGGCATCAAAGCTGCCGAACTCCTGCTGGATGTGCATAAATGCCCGGGCATTGCGAACGGCGGATGCGATTTTAAGCCGGTTGCGGATGATCCCGGTGTTTGACAGCAAGCCTTCTATCTTTTTTTCACCGTAGCCGACGATTCGCCGCGGGTCGAAATCGTCGAATGCCCGGCGGTAATTTTCGCGCTTTCGCAGAATCGTGATCCAGCTCAACCCTGCCTGGGCGCCCTCCAGAACCAGGAATTCGAACAGCCGACCGTCGTCGTGCAGCGGCACGCCCCACTCGGAATCATGATACCGGACGTACAACGGATCATCCCCGCACCAGAGGCAGCGAGTGTTGGTCATCGGGCTTCTTTCGATGAAACGGTCTTCAGGAGCGCAGATAAAACCCCAGGGCCTTGTCGATGGTTTCGGTGGGAGCGAATTCGGTGCCGATCAGCGGAGGGCTGATGTTTCGAATGACGACTTTCTTCTGGACCAGGCTGCGCGGGGGATCGTCCAACTGGAACGAAACCTTCAGCAGGTCGCCGACGGCAAAGGTTTCGCTCGCGCTGATCAAAAGCTTCATGCCACTGGTTGAAAGGTCTTTGATCCGGACGGGCCCCTTGCCCTTCGGCTGGCCGTTGACGTAGTGGACGTAGGTCCCCGCCAGGTTGGTTTCTTTGCGATAGCGACGCCGTTTTTCAATAACGGAGACGGTCGTCTGACCGCAGGGGCACTTCACTTTGAATCGGAGCGGCTGCTTCATTTCTCCAAAAGTGGACACGTCCACGTTCTTCGTCCGCTGGCAGTGTGGGCAGCGGAACACCGCCGTATTGCTGCTGGTGATGTAAACGGTTTCGGCCATCAGGGTTCCTTTGCAAACGCATGCAATTTATAGGCTATTTCAGCCGTTTTCATTATATTTTAGCATGAATCCCCAAGAGGTCAAAGAAACTCAAAAAAACCATCCAGTTCCGACCCGGCCGCGGCTGGAACGATATCCGGCGGTCGAAATCAGACGGCAGCCCACCGGCAACTCGTTGACTTAGAAGCGGAGGCGCTTACTATTACAGCTGGCGAGGCGATATCCTTAGGATCGCCGTTTGCAGCCATCCGTTCATGAACAGGGAGCGGTCCTTTGATGAGTGGGGAAAATCCAGACATTCAAGAGGGCGAGTTGTCGGAGGTCCGTGATGAAGTCACCGAACCACCACTATACAAGGTTCTGATTCACAACGACGACTACACGCCCAAGGACTTCGTGGTCGAAATTTTGATAAAAGTCTTCAACAAGCCCATGGACGAGGCAACGAGCATCATGTGGCATACGCATGAAAACGGAACCGGGCTGTGCGGCATTTACCCGCTTGAAGTTGCTGAAACCAAAGTCAACATGGTAACGGAAGCCGCACGCGACAGCGGGTTCCCGCTGAGATTGACGATCGAAGAAGAATAGCGAGGTGCCCACCGCATGCAATCGTTACAACCCAATGATATCTTGACCCGAATCACCCGCTACAATCTGATCCGCAACCGGCGGCTGGTCTATATTGATGTCCATGAAGCGCTTCACGGCCAGCTGGCCGCCCCGTTCGTGGCGGTTCCCAACCTGATCAACCTCGTCGCCAGGCAGCAATATCAGGGAGTCGGAGCGACCGAAGCGGAGGCCTTACAGAACTGCCTGTCCAAGATTGAAAACACTTCGATTGAAGAGTTGTTCCCCCGCCAAGCGAACCCGGGCAACTTATAAAACCCGGCTCCGGGCAAGCGCATCGCGCGATCCGATAAATACGCTGCAATAATATGTGGGGGATCCCCGCCGCGGCTGTCCGATCACCCGGGCAATCGGCCGATCACCCGGGCGATGCGCGGGCGGTAGTCGTCCTTCTGCGCAATCCGGTTGGCGACTCTCTTCATGAGCAACAGGCCGGCAGCCAGACCGCCGAAGGCAAAAAATACGGAAGGCAGCGGAGGCGGCAGATTCGATACAAGGGAGACCCATTCCCCTATCGCGGCCCCGCCGACCAGCAGCAGAATGGGGAACATATACACCAGGAAGGTTCCCTTCAGGAACGGCAGGGTATCCATCTTGAGCAGCACGCGGTCCCCGACCCTCGCTCCGATGGGGTTGAGGGCGGATACCTCCATTTCCCTGCCGCCGCCCATGGTGTGGCAGGCCGCTTTGGACGAACAGCTTTCACAGGCGTCGCCGCGAACGGTTTTGACCCAGGCGTCGTCCCCGTCTACGCGCACGACAACGCCTTCTTCGCTTGCCAAGATGAGATCCTCGTTTAAGTGACTTCCAGGCAGGACGCCGTCACGAAATTGCGTCGAACTTGCATTTCTCGAAACAAGTCATGCACTTGACGCATTTGGCCTTGTCGATGCGGGCGACCTCTTTCTTCTTCCAGGCGATCGCTTCGGCCGGGCAGGCCCGAAAGCAGGCGCCGCATTTGGTGCAGATATCCGGATCGATTTCGAACTTGAGCAGTGCCACGCAACGCTTGGCCGGGCAGCGTTTCTCATGGATGTGCGCTTCGTACTCGTCCCGGAAGTAGCGCAGGGTCGACAGCACCGGGTTCGGGCCGGTCTGGCCCAGGCCGCAAAGCGAGGCCTCCTTGACAATACCGGACAGCTCCTCGAGCAGCTCAATGTCGCCGGGCTCCCCCCGGCCCTCGCAGATCTTTTCCAGCGTCTGCAGGAGCCGGCGCGTCCCCTCGCGGCAGGGAGTGCATTTGCCGCAAGATTCGTCCTGCACGAAATCCATGAAGAACCGCGCCATGTCCACCATGCAAGTTTCGTGATCCATGACGATCGCACCGCCGGAGCCCATGATCGCCCCGACCTTGGCAATTTCTTCGTAGTCCACGGGCGTGTCGAGGTACTGCTCCGGAACGCATCCGCCGGAGGGTCCTCCGAGCTGGACCGCCTTAAATTTCTTCTTGTTGGGGATGCCGCCGCCGATGTCGAAAATCAGCTTGCGCAGCGTAGTGCCCATCGGCACTTCCACAAGGCCGATGTTGTTCACATCGCCGGACAGGGCAAAGACCTTCGTGCCTTTGCTGCCTTCGGTGCCGACGCTGGCATACCATTTCCCGCCGTTGGTGATGATCTGGGCGATGCTGGCCAGGGTCTCCACATTGTTCAAAATGGTCGGCTTCTCCCACAGGCCCTTGATGGCCGGAAACGGCGGCCGGGGCCGCGGCATGCCGCGCTTGCCTTCGATCGAGCGCATCAGGGCCGTTTCCTCGCCGCACACAAAGGCGCCGGCGCCCTGGTAGATCTCGATATCGAAATCGAAGCCGGTTCCGAAGATGTCCTTGCCGAGCAGCCCGTACTCCCGGGCCTGGCGGATGGCGATCCCCAGCCGCCGGATCGCCAGGGGGTACTCGGTCCGGGCATAGATGTATCCCTGATGGGCGTTGATCGCCTTGGCGGCGATGATCATACCTTCGATCACGGCATGGGGGTCGGCCTCGAGCACGCTGCGGTCCATGAAGGCGCCGGGGTCGCCCTCGTCGGCGTTGCACAACACGTATTTGACATCGCCCGGGCTCTTGCGCGCAAACTCCCATTTCAAGCCGGTTGGGAACCCTGCGCCGCCGCGGCCGCGCAGCCCGGATATTTTAACCTCCTCGACGATCTGCTCCGGTGTCATCTCCTTCAGGGCCTTGGCAGCGCCGAAATACCCGTCGCGGGCGATGTACTCGTCGATCACCTCCGGATCGATCACCCCCTTGTTCCGCATCACCCAGAACACCTGGTTGGCGAAGAAGGGAATCTGATCCATCCTGGGTATGGTCTCTTTGGAAGCCGGCTCGGTATAGAAGAGCTTCTTGACCGGCCGTCCCTTTAGAAAATGCTCCTCCACTAAGTGCGGCACGATCTCCGGAGTGAGTTTCTGGTAAAATATTCCTTCGGGTTGAACGAGCATCACCGGCCCCACGGCACAAAACCCGTTGCAGCCGGTCTCGATAATCTTGATTTCCTCGGCAAGCCCCTTTGCCTGGAGTTCGGCTTGAAGCGTCTCCTTGAATTTAAGGCTGTAATTGGCATGGCAACCGGTACCGCCGCACAACATCAACTGGGTCCTGACTTTATTCATCCCTCACTCCTGTGCGTTCTGCCGTCTGTAACATCGTATCCCGCGAAAGACCGAACAGCCTGCCAACGGCCGGCTTACCGCCGATGGCGCGTTTCCGTGCGGTGGCAGGGCCGAAGCCGCCGCCGGTAAGCCTTCCGCCGTCACCAAGATCCGTCCAGGCCGCGCAAGCCGTTCATGTAAAGGCGCCCGCTCGCCACGAAAAGCGAATAGCGCGTCAGCATGACCGGCATGTTGTAAGAACGGGCCAGATCGAGCACGGGCTCGTCCGGCCGTTTGCCGCGCACGAACACCACCAACGCCACGCCGGCCACCTTGGCCGTCCGCAGAACCTGTTCCGTGGTGAGCCCCGTCAGGAGCACGGCGCCCCTGGCGACGGCGGAGAGCACATCGGCCATCAGGTCGGCGCCACCTCCTCCGACCACGCTCTGGTCGAGTTGCTCATGCCCCACCAGCACTTCGGCTTTCAGAATATCGCGAATTTCGGATATCTTCATACCAGTGAACCCTGTCGGTCGCTTACTCGTATTTGTCGAGAATGGTCAGGACCTTGTCCGATTTCACATCGCCATAGGTGTCGCTGTTCACCACCATGACCGGCGCCAATCCACAGGCTCCCAGGCAGCGGACCGGCTCCAGGGAGAAACGGCGGTCGGCGGTCGTAGCGCCCTGTTTGACCTGGAAATGGTTTTCGATCCGGCTGATCACCTCTTTGATGCCCTTCACGTAGCAGGCGGTCCCCATGCAGACTTTGACCAGGTTGCGGCCTTTCGGATAAAGCGAAAACAAGGCATAGAAAGATGCCACTCCGAAAACTTCGCTGCGCGAAAGATTGAGGCCGGTACTGATATAATCGATGAGTTCCACCGGAAGGTAGCCTACGATTTCCTGACATTCGCGCAGGACGCCGATGACCGAACCCGGCACGCCCTGATTCGCAGTTACGACGGCATCGATCCGCTCCCACATATCTGCAGTGATATCGGGATGGTTTGGATGAAAATCGGTTCCCATGCTTATACAGCCTCCCTCAGGGATGAAGATGCAATTCAGCGGATGCACACCTATGCAGGCCGGAATTTATTTCACACCTAAAAACGAAAGTCAATGACTGCCTGGCGCCGGCAACTCCCCGGCTTGACGGCAAAACCCGTATAAACTAATATCCGTCCGGTCGGCAACCTCATGCTCGGGCCAGATGCATGCCATCGGATGAATACAGGCGCAACGCGGCAGAAACTGCGGCTTTTCTAAGCGCGCGGATCACAGGTGCTCCCCGCAGCGGGTGGATCGTCGGAACCGGCCTCGGCGATGCCGCGGGATCCCTGCGCATCACGACGGTTTTCGACTACCAGAGCATCCCTCATTTCCCGGTCGCAACGGTTCAGAGCCATGCCGGCCGGCTTCTTTTTGGCGACATCCAGGACCGTTCGGTCGTGGTCATGCAGGGCCGCCTGCACCTATATGAAGGTTACTCGCCCGCAGACGTTACCTTCCCCGTTCGCGTCATGCAGGAAATGGGCGTCCGGCGCCTGATCGTAACCAACGCCGCCGGCGGCCTCAACCCGTCTTTCCGGACCGGCGACCTGATGGTCATCACCGATCACATCAACCTGACCGGCGAAGACCCGCTGGCCGGTCCCAACGTTGCGGCGTGGGTGCCACGGTTTCCAGACATGACCCGGGCTTATAACCGCAAAATGATCGCTCTGGCGGAAGAGGCCGCCCGGTCCGCCCGGATTCCTGTTCACAAAGGGGTATACGCCGGCCTGAAGGGGCCCTCTCTGGAGACGCCGGCGGAAACCCGGCTCCTGAGAGCCCTGGGGGCCGACGCGGTGGGCTTTTCCACGGTTCCGGAGGTGATTGCGGCGGTCCATGGCGGCATGGAGGTCTTCGGCCTCTCGATCATAACCAACGTCAACGACCCCGACCACCCGGTCCCCGCCACCGTGGAGGATATCGTTGCCGCCGCCCGTCAGGCGGCCCCCTCGCTCGAAAAGCTTCTGGCAGCCGTTATGGGGCGGCTCGATGACTGACACGCCCGTCGACATTCTGATCTGCAACGGCCGGGTGCTGACCATGGACCCGGATCAGACCGTGATCTCCGACGGCGCCGTCGCCATCCGGGGGAACCATATCGCCGCCGTCGGCGCCTCGGCCACGGTCGGCACCGGCAGCGCCCGGAAAGTGATTGATGCTGGCGGCGGGATCATCATGCCCGGGCTGGTCAACACCCATACGCATGCAGCCATGACCCTGTTCCGGGGGTTGGCCGACGACGTGCCCCTGATGAGCTGGTTGAACGATTACATCTTCCCGGCCGAGGCCGACCTGGACCATCGCAAAGTGTACTGGGGAGCGTTGCTGGCCTGCGCCGAGATGATCCTGTCCGGGACCACGACGTTCTGCGACATGTATCTGTTTGAAGACGCGGTGGCCCAGGCCGCCCGTACCGCCGGCATGCGCGCCGTGGTCGGCGAAGTTCTTTTCGATTTTCCCTCCCCGCACTACGGACCGCTGGATCAGGGATTCGCCTGCACCGAAACGTTGATCGCAACCTACCGGGGCGACCCGCTCATCACGGTTGCCGTGGAGCCGCATTCGCCCTACCTGTGCGCACCCGAGCTGCTGCAACGCGCATTCGAACTGGCCGCCCGGCACCGGCTCCCCATGGTGATCCATCTGGCGGAAACCGAAAGCGAAGTCCAAACCCTCCGGCAGCGCTACGGCCAGACTCCGGTTGAACACCTCGAAACCCTGGGGGTGCTGGCACCCAACGTGCTGGCCTGCCATTGCGTGCAGCTTTCCGCAGTCGATATTGAACGGCTGCAGCGATATGGCGTCAAGGTCTCCCACAACCCCGAAAGCAACATGAAGCTGGCCTCGGGCATCGCGCCGATCCCCGAGCTGGTGGCCGCCGGCGTATGCGTTGGACTCGGCACCGACGGGGCGGCGAGCAACAACAATCTGGATCTCTTTCTCGAGATGGATACCGCCGCCAAGCTGCACAAGGTCCACCGCCTCGATCCCACCCTGTTGAACGCCGCAACCGTGCTGCGCATGGCAACCAGCGAAGGAGCCCGGGCTCTCGGCCTCGGGGAACGCATCGGATCCCTTGAGGCCGGCAAACAGGCGGACGTCATTCTCGTCGACACCCGCCGGCCGCACTTAACCCCTCTTTACCATCCGGCGTCGCAGCTGGTCTATGCCGCCAGGGGCAGCGATGTCACCACCGCGATCATCAACGGCCGGCTCGTCATGGAAAATGGGCGAATCCTTACCTTCGACGTACAGCAGGCCATGGACGAGGTGAACGCGATCGCCCTGCAGATAGCAAGCCGGGGATGATTCGACCATTATGCAATTCGACACCCTCATCCACAACGCCATCCTCATCACCTGCAACCCGTCTTTCGATATCATCCAGCGGGGCTGGGTCGGGGTCAGCGGCAGAAGGATTGGGGCTCTGGGTGCGGCGTCCGAAGATTGGCAGCCGCCCGAAGCGCTCGAAGCCATCGACGCGCACGGCGGCATCGTGATGCCGGGATTGGTGAACACCCACACCCACCTGCCCATGACGCTTTTCCGGGGCTTGGCCGACGACCTGCCGCTGACGACCTGGCTTGAGAAACATATCTTCCCGTCCGAACGCGCCGCCATTCGCCCGGAATCCGTGCGCTGGGGAACGCTGCTGGCCTGCGCCGAGATGGTCCTCTCGGGTACGACCACCTGCTGCGACGGTTATTTCCATGAGGGCTGCGTGGCGCAGGCCGTGCGGGCGGCCGGCCTGCGGGCGGTGCTGGCCCAGGGGGTCATTGATCACCCTGCTCCGGGCGTGGCGGACCCGGCCCAAAACATCATGGTGGCCCGCCGCTTCTGTCAACAATGGCTGAACCGTGCGGAAACGATCCGGCCGTCGGTCTTCTGCCACTCGCCTTACACGTGCTCCCGGGAAACGCTGGCCGCAGCCAAACAGCTCTGCCGCGATTTCGGCCTGCTGTTTCAAATTCATGCAGCCGAAACCCGCTGGGAAGTCGATCACATCCGCTCGACCACCGGCACAACCCCCATCGGTCATCTCGACCAGGCCGGCGTGCTCGATGAACGCACCCTGCTGGCCCACTGCGTATGGGTCGACGACGCGGATGTGGCCATCATCGCCGAACGCGGTGCCGGAATCTCCCACAATCCCGAAAGCAATATGAAGCTGGCTTCAGGGGTCGCACCGGTTGCCCGGATGCTGGCGGCCGGAATCTGTGTCGGGCTCGGTTCCGACGGCTGCGCCAGCAACAACGACATGGATCTATTCTACGCCATGGACCTCGCCGCCAAGCTCCAAAAGGCCGTACGGGGCGACCCGACGGTTCTGCCGGCCCCGGCCGCGATCCGCATGGCCACCATCGACGGGGCCCGGGCGCTGGGGCTCGATCAACAAATCGGGTCGCTCGAACCCGGCAAACAGGCTGATTTGATCGTGATCGACACCCGCGTGCCGCACCTGACTCCGCTGCATCAGCCGGCGTCCGCAGTGGTTTACGCCGCGAAGGGATCGGACGTGCACACGGTCATGGTAGGCGGGCGGCTGTTGATGAAGGACCGGCAGCTGCAAACGCTGGACATCGAGGAGATCATGTTTCATGTTATGCGCCTGGCAGCCGGGATCGCCTCCCGCTGAATATGACTCCGGCAGCAACTATGCTTGTCAACCATTGGCGTGGCCTGTTCTGGACTTGCCGGAGCAATATCTTATGGCGAGCCCGCGCAGCATCTGCTATACTCATCGGTGAGCGCTCTTCATCCCCGTTTGAGAAAGGATACGACCGATGTACCTAAACCACTATGGTCTGAAAAAGAAGCCTTTCGATATCAGCCCCGATCCGGAATTCTTATGGTTGGGGGAAAAGCACCGGGAAGGACTTGCCATTCTCAAGTACGGCATCCTGGAAAACAAGGGCTTTCTGCTCATCACCGGAGACGTCGGGACCGGCAAAACCGCCCTCATCCGCGCAATCGAAAAAGAGCTGCAGACCCGGGCGATCGTGGTGACCATACCGGACCCCGGCATGACCTTGATGGATTTCTATAACTTTATGGCGGCCGAGCTCAACATGGACCGCAGTTTCACCAACAAGGGCGATTTTCTGATCCATTTCAAACGACTGATCCTCAATGCGTTTGCCTCCTACCGCAGGGTCCTGCTGATCATCGACGAATCCCAGCGACTGAATCACGAATTGATGGAGGAGATCCGCCTGCTCTCCAACATCGACCTGTCCGGCAAGGTGTTGATCAACATTTTCTTCGTCGGGCAAACCGAATTCCGGGAAATCCTCGCCCGCCAGGAAAACCGCGCCGTGCGCCAGCGGATTACCGTCAGCTACCATCTGGCACCGCTCATGGAAGAGGAGGTTCGCCAGTATATCGACCACCGGCTGACCGTCGCCGGTGCGTCCCGCGCCGTGTTCACGGCGGAGGCCTTGAAGGCCGTGAGCCAGGCCACCCAGGGCTATCCGCGCCTGATCAATATCATCTGCGATCATGCCCTGATGTCCGGCTATTCGCGCGGACTAAACCAAATTGATGCTGAAATTATCCATGAATGCGCCGAGGAACTCAAGATAACGATCGGCCGCAAACCAGCCGATGCGACGTTTCCAGCCCCCGCACCGACACCCGCCGCGTCGGACGCTGCCGTACCGGTCGCTGCATCATCGGCCTCCGAACCAGCGGACCGGCCGCGTTCATCGCGCAGCACTTTGTTTTTCGCGGTCTGTCTGCTGACGCTGGGATTGGGCTGGTACATTTGGGGAGACTCGATTTCCGACGGACTTGCCCGGTTGGGCAAGGGCAGGGAGACCCGCGAGGCGCGCAGCCCGAAGGAAAGCCAGGCGGCCGACCAATCTGCCCGCACGCCGACGGTGGCGGCGGAAGCCGGCCCGCGCGAGCGCGCAGCATCGGTCCCTCCGGCTGCGCAGGCCAAACAACGGTCGCCTCAGCCGAGCCCGCCCGAGCCGATCCAACCGGCTGCGGAACCTCGAACCGCCGCTGCCCCGTCTACGAAATCCGCACCTCAGCCGGCCGAACCGCTTCCGGCGAAACCGGCGCCTCAGCCGGCCGAAGCGCTTCCGGCGAAGGCCGCACCTCAACCCGTCGAACCGCCCCCGGCGCCTGCGGCTGCGCCGCCCGCAAAGCCGGCTGCGCCCGAGAGCGCCGTCACCGCTGCCGCAGAACCTTTCACGTTGAAGGGGTTTACCGTATTCTTCACACAGAACTCGACTGAAATACCGGTCTACGCCAACGAAATGCTCGCCTCTGCGGCGGCGTTGATGAAAAGCCAGTCCACCATCTTAGCGGTTATTGAAGGGCACACGGATTCGCTGGGAGACGCGGCCTACAACAAACTAATATCGGAAAACCGGGCGGCGGCAGTTAAGAACTTTCTGGTCGGGCAGGGCATTACCATCTCCCGGCTGTCCGTCGCCGGATTCGGGTCGGAAAAGCCGATCGAAAGCAACGACACCCCGCAGGGCCGCAGCAAGAACCGCCGCGTGGTGATCCGCCTGGTTCCGGGCAAGCCCGGCTGATGCGTTCAGGGCTCAGCTCTTCTTCGCGGTCATCGTCTGGAAAGAAGTCAGTTTCAGATTTCATCGAGATCTCAGCTTCCAGCGGATGACTGATTTTTCGTAGTCGATGCTGTATTCGACTCGGCTGAGAAAATCCATGCCGAGCAGTCCGCCGTGGGCCGGCGAGCTTCCCTCGAAAGCCAGGATGACCACCGAAAAATCCCTGGCCGTAATGGGACCGATTTGCATGGATGCGACCTTGCCGACCTCGGAGTGGATGAAGTGCCCTCCGGCGACCTTGGATTGGCCCTTGGACAGGGTGATGATGTTCAGCCGGTCAGCGAAAGAACGGTAGACAACCGTGTGCGTTGCGCCGGTGTCCATGACGAGGTGAGCGGCGGCCGTCAACCCGTTGTTCACAAAAGAGACCGGCAC